>NZ_JBLVPW010000040.1:0-31000 GCF_048286715.1 Flavobacterium kochi | reverse complement strand
TCAAAATTGTATAATTACGGAATAATCTTACAATATATGAAAATCTACGGGTATTGCCAAATTTTTAACCACTTATCTTATTGGTTTTTAGTGAAATAAGTGATTATTTACCGAAGTGTTGTTACTACTTTTTATAAAAAAATAATTCGTTCTTTTTTAGTTTGGAATCGCAACACTTTTCATAAATTTATCAGTAGCAAAGAAAGGGAATACATTGGCGAATTTCCGAACAAACAAGTAGCTAAATTCCTGATTACATGAAACAGTGAATGCGAATTTTGATTAATGAATTATAAGGCTGTACTTTTACTACTGATCATGGTAGGGTATCGAATAACTCAAAAACGGTGAAAAATGAATGTCCAAAAAAGAACATCGAGTACCCTACTTCGTTTTTGGAAACTGCTCGGCCCGGGACTTATAACCGGTGCCAGTGACGATGATCCTTCAGGAATTGCTACCTATTCCCAGGCTGGAGCTGCGTTTGGTCTCTCCACCTTATGGACGGCGCTTATCGCTTTTCCTTTGATGGCTTCGATTCAGCAAATGTGTGCCAGAATTGGCTTGGTTACTTCACTGGGTTTAACAGGAACTCTTAAAAAAAATTATCCAAAACCTGTTTTGTACCTCATGTTACTATTTAGTTTTCCCGCAATTGTAATGAACATTGGGGCTGATATTGCAGCAATGGGTGCAGTAGGCAATTTATTGTTTCCCGCTATTGAAGCTACTTTTTTTAGTGTTATTTTTACCATCATTCTGTTGGTATTGATTGTCTATTTGCCGTATCAAAAAATTGCTTCAACGCTTAAATACCTCTGTCTTGTTCTTCTGGTATACCTCATTGTACCCTTTTTATACAAACAGGATTTGTCCGAAATACTCAAAGCAACATTTATTCCCAGTATAGCATTCAACAAAGAGTATATCAGTATTCTTGTCGGCATTCTTGGAACAACTATATCTCCTTATTTGTTCTTTTGGCAGGCAGCGATGGAAGTGGAAGAAATGAAACACAAGAAAAAGCATTTGATGGTGAACAAAAGAATAATTCACGATATGAAAGAAGATGTCGATTTTGGGATGTCTTTTTCTGGTCTGGTCATGTTCTTTATTATTCTTACTACCGGTACCGTTTTATTCAAAAGTGGAATTCATCAGATTGAAACGGTACAGCAGGCGGCAATGGCGTTAAAACCGTTAGCGGGAAATTCAGCCTATCTTCTTTTTGCAATTGGAGTTATTGGGACGGGCCTTTTGGCTATTCCCGTTTTAAGTGGTTCCCTTTCGTACATTATTACCGAAACTTTTGGTTGGGAACAAGGTCTGGACAAAAAATTTCATGAAGCAAAAGCATTTTATATTGTTATTGCAATTTCATTGATATTAGGCTTATCCTTGAACTATATTGGTATTTCGCCAATAAAAGCACTGTTATATACTGCAATCCTTTATGGCTTGACTGCTCCGGTATTAATTGCCATAATTCTTCATATTTCAAACAACAAAAATGTTATGGGAGCATTTACAAACGGAAGAACTGCAAATATTCTGGGGGCTACAGCATTCATTATTATGACAGTTGCCGCTGCAACTTTAATTTACCTGCAAGTATTGGGATAATTAAAATAAAAACGCTAAAAAAGAATCATGCCCCATCATAAGGCTTTATCAGTTTTAGTTGTTTTAGTTGTTTTTAGTATACTTCCGATCCAACCCGTATAATAAAAACCGGAACAGTCTAAAGAAAAATTTAAATCAATAAAAATGAGTAAAATGTTTTTCCTTTTTGTAAACTAAACACAATAAAGTGGGCAATACAATCAAAAGTAAAGGCATCGCAATTATAAATCCTCCGATTACTGCAATAGCAAGCGGCTGATGTAATTCTGAACCCGTTCCAACGCCTATTGCAAGCGGAAACAACGCTATAATTGCTCCTAGTGCAGTCATTAATTTTGGGCGCAATCGTGTTGAAATAGAATAAATTATGGATTCATTGACATTTTGTGTCAGTTTGAATGTTTCTCTAAATTGCAGAAAAGTAAAAATAGCATTCTCACTGATAATGCCAACTATCATAATAATTCCCGTATAACTCCCTACGTTTAATGGCGTTTGTGTTATAAAAAGCAAAATATAGCTTCCCGAAATTCCCAATACTGAAATTAAAAGAATTACCAATGCCACTCTGAAATCTCGAAATAAAAATAAAATAACACCAAAAACCAATAATGATGAAGCGATTAAAATCAGTAGTAACTCCTTGAAAGATTGCTGTTGCTCTTTATAGGCTCCCGCGTATTCTATATAATAACCACTTGGCAAATGGATATCGCCAGTAACTTGTATCTGAATATCCTTCATGACACTTCCCAAATCCCTGTTATCAAGTCTACCGGTCACCACACTGATCATCTGAAGATTTTCACGTTCTATTTCAGCGACTCCTTTTTGAGCTGAAATAGCAACTAAACTTGAAATAGGAATGGCTTGTCCATTTGGTAAAAACAATTGCAATTTTTTAATGTCTTCCAAACTTCTTTTTTCTGAATTTTTATAGATTAATCTGATGGGAGTTAATCGTTCATTTTCTAATAAATTTCCAATAACATTCCCTTCGAGTGCCGTTTGCAACTGAAACTGCAAGTCGGCTGGCGTGATCCCATATTGTGCTAACTGACTGTAGTTGGGCACAATATTTACTGATGGCCCAGCCAAAACAATACCATCAAAGACGTCGGCTGTCCCTTTTACTTTTTCGACTATTACAGTTACTTTTTTGGCTATTTTCTGCAATTCTGCCTGGTTAGCTCCAAATATTTTAACTTCAATTGGTGATACTGAGCTCATTAAATCACCCAACATATCCCCTATTACCTGTCCAAAATCAATACGTAAAGCGGGCTGAGTCGCTTCTACCTTTTGTCTGATTTCATCAATGATAGCATTACTACTTTTACTTCGCTCTTTTTTTAACTGAATCAAATAGTCCCCGCGATTGGGTTCCGTTATAAAAAAACCCATTTGCGTTCCTGTTCGGCGGCTATACGCCTGCACTTCAGGTATTTTTACAATTATTTTTTCTACTTCTCTGAGCATTCTGTCGGTTTCTTCAAGGGAAGTTCCTGGTGGACTTTCATAATCCAAAATGATACTGCCTTCATCCATTTCCGGTAAAAAACCAGTTTCTAAATTGGGCAGAATAACAAAAATAGAAAGCACCAGAATAATACAAAATGAAATACTAATTATTGGTTTCCCAATAAAATAAGCCACCCAACCCTGAGTTTTTACATCATGTATCGCAGTTTCACTTTTCGTTTCGGAATTATTTTCTTTTTTCGAAAGCAATAAATATACCACCGGAAGTAATAACCAGGTCACAAAAAAGGAACAGATCAAAGTGATTATCATGGTATCCGTTAGCACCTTAAAATACGAACCCGCTACACCACTCATTAAGACAAAAGGTATAAAAATCACAATCGTACTTATGGAGGAGCCAACCATTGCCGGGAATAGATAGTGAATCGCTTTTTGCAAAAGCGAAACAGTGGGCTCATCAGGATGTTCTTCGTGCGTTCTGTGAATTTGTTCTACCACTACAATCGCATCATCAATAATCAACCCTAAAGCCGCTGCAATAGCTCCTAAAGTCATAATATTGAACGTTTGCCCGGTTATATACAAAACTATCAATGTTAACCCTAAAGTAACCGGAATAGTAATCAAAATAGTAGCGCTCGCTTTGACCGATTTCAAAAATAAAACAGCAACAATTATGGCCAGCAAAAGCCCTATTAACAAACTGTCCGTTACACTTTTTACCGCATCGTTTACAAAACTGGCCTGCTCATAAAAGGGAGTGATTTTTATGTTTTTCGGAAGGATTTTTTTTAATGATTCCAGTTTCACACTCATCGCCTGCGATAGTGCAATCAAATTTGAATTGGGTTGTTTGAGAACAGCAATAAGAATACTTTCCTTGCCATTCGCATTTATTTTTATGTATTCTTTTGCTTCCCGTATTTCAACAGTTGCGATATTTTTTAAGGTTACAATACCTTTTCCGTTATTACGAATGACCAAATTTTCGAGTTCGTCCTTTTTATCAACCTGAGCATCTGTAATGGTGAGATATAAATAACGATAATCCGATAAATACCCATTGGATTTAATAAAATTAGTTTGACTTAAAACCTGAGTAACTGCATCTGGCGTAATTCCCAATGCTGTCATTTTAGTAAAATCAAGTGACAACCAATATTCTTTTTCTTTTCCGCCAATAATCCTGATCTCGGAAACACCATCAATTTGAGAAAGGAAGGGTTTGATGGTATAATTGGCTATCTTTTTGAGTTCAATAGCCGAGATTCCTTTTCCTTCTATAGCATATCCAATTACCGGAAGAATGGAAGGATTCATTTTTTCAACAGAAATTTGTGTATCAGGCGGAAGATTATTCTTTATCTGATTGATTTGCTCCTCTATTCTGGTTTTACTTAGATCGATATCCGCTTTCCAATCCATGAATGCCGAAATTTCACAACTTCCCCTGCTGGTTGTACTTCTGACCGTTTTTAAATCCTGCACTTTTTTTATGGCATTTTCCAATGGTTTTGTGACCGTAATCATCATTTTATCAATCGGCTGTTGTCCCGCATCGGCTATGATTTTTATTTTTGGAAAAGTAATCTCCGGAAACAAACTCGTTTGCATTTTAGAATACGCGAAAAAGCCTCCCAGAACAATTAGAAAAATTAGGGCACTCAACCCGTTTTTATGTTTGACAAAAAAGTTATTCATTTCAATCTGCTTTTTTCACTTTTACTTTAATTGTATCCGCAACACCATAATTCCCAGAAAGTAAAATTTTATCTTCAGGAGTTAAAACAGGGGAAAGAATTTCTACTTTATCCGGCGTTTCCAGCCCTTTTTTAATCGGTATTTTTATGGCCGTATGGTCATTAATCAGTTTCATAATCCAAAAATCCGTTTCCGTTTCATTACTAAGAACAGCTGCTTTTGGCAATGAAACAGTTTTCAGATTTGAACTTTTATTAATTCTGACTTTTACAATTAAATTCTCTGGAATATCATGGGTACCAATGACTTTTAGAATCACACTTTGAGTTTGCGAAGTGGCATCGACGGTCGGCATGTATTTTTGAACTTTCGTTTTTATCAAAGTACTATCCGGTAAGATTACTGATAGTTCTTCACCGATGGAAACATGTTTTTTGAACTCATAAGGCAAACTCAGTACGATGGCAAAACTATTGGCATCATTAATTGTTACTAATGCATCACCATCCTGAACAT
This sequence comes from Flavobacterium kochi, assembly GCF_048286715.1. Lineage (NCBI taxonomy): Bacteria > Pseudomonadati > Bacteroidota > Flavobacteriia > Flavobacteriales > Flavobacteriaceae > Flavobacterium > Flavobacterium kochi. Next base: position 25,675 of record NZ_JBLVPW010000040.1, on the reverse strand, counting down.
AATCGCCTTGTTGCGCATTTACCGAGGTGACAAAACCATTTGTATTTGCTCTTACTTTTATGGCTCCGCCAAAATTTAAACTTGGATCAATTTTATTAATCGTATTGCCTAATACTTTTGCCTCTCGGGTTTTTATAGAAAATAATACTGCCCCATTGGAAACATAATCATTGGAAGCTACGTTAACTGAATTTAAATAACCGGTGGCATTTGCTTTTATAACATTTTTGACCAGATAGGTTGCTGTAGCATTTAAATCAATGTAACTCTGAATGGAACTGGTATCGATTGTCGTTAACGTTACAGGAACACTCGCATCAATGAGTTTTTCCCCTTCGTTTTTATTTTTGCAGGAAATAAACAAAAGCGTTACCAGGATAAAAAACAAAATTGGTTTTTTCATAGAATTAGTCATTAAAACTCCAATAATTAATTTCGTTTATAATTTGAAGTTTGTTGCTATTATTTTGGGAAACGGCATTTTTGATTGCTATTAAATTGCCTACTGCAATACTGTATTCGGTGATTTGTGCATCTCCGGTACGCAATAATTTTTTATTGGCTTCAATTAATGCGTCAGCGATAAGAAGTTGTGATTGCAACTGCATATCAACGTCGGCCGATTGTTTCAATTTCAAATTCAACAGCAATAATTGTTGTTTGTATTGCTTGTTGAAATTATTTTTATAGGCTAAAGTAGTGGCTAATGCGGCATCATTTTTTTGATGTTGCAACCTGCGTTGGTTTCCGTCATAAATAGGAATTGACAGTCCTAAACCCACGCTAAATCCAAAATTTTTATACGCCTGAAAAGCAAAACTGGAATTGTAACCCGCATCTCCCAATAAAGACAAGGATGGTTTATAACCGTAATCAATGAATTTATTTTGATTCTGAAGTTTGAGGCTGTCCACTTCAAATTGTTTCAAAAAAACTATTTTATCCGAAGGTTGCCTATTTTTCAAAGTGATCTCAGGCTTTTTTAAATTGATAAAAGTCGTATCGGTTTCACCTGAAAGATAATTCAGCAAAGCCAAATCATTTTGATATTGCTGTTTTAATTGCATTAAGACTAAATCCTGTTGCTTCACCGTTGCAGTAAAAATCAAATAATCTGTCTGTCTATAAACTGCATTTTGGGTTAATTTTTTTAGAACGAGTGTTTCTTGCTTTAACAGAGCTGCAATTTTCTGGTTGAAACCAATTTGTTCTGCACTTGCGGAAGCCGAAATGTATTGCGAAATAATGGCTTTGTTTAAATCCTTTAAAATGATTTTTTGATTCAGAACCAACGCTTTTTTAATAAGCTGAAATGAATTTGATTGCGAATCCATTCTATTTTTACCAATTATCTTTTGATTAACACCTACCAAACCCGAAACGGATTGCCCATTACTTAAGACCGTATCATAGCCAAAACCATTAATTACCGGTGCATAATTAGCATTAAAATTTCCGGTAATTTGTGGTTTATAAAAGGCCCGGTTCAATAAACTGTCCAATGTTGCCGATTTTATTTGGTTGCTGTAGTCTTTAAGTAAAGGAGCGTTATTTTGTGCTTTAATAAGGAAGTAATCCAAATCTTTTTCTTGTGAAAAAGATTTGAAAAAAATCAAGATTAGTAGTAAAAGCTTCCATTTCATAGCATAAATTTATATAAAAAGAATGAAACTATTTAGAAATTGGTCCCACAACTAAAACAGTGAAAGAATTAGGTACAATTCCTGATCGTGGTTTCGGGCTTTCCATTGTTGGTTTCGGTTTTACTCTAAAATCTGCCACCGACAGATACAGTTGCTCTGTGGTTTTGTTCAGCGCAATTGTTCTGGCTCCTTTTTGAGTTTTTACCGTTTCAACTACTGAAAAAGTATTGGCATTATTCTCTTTTATCACCGTAATGGATCCTTCACCATTGGAACTGAAAATAAGATTCTTTTTGGCATCAAAAGCAACTCCATCACAACCAGCTCCAATTGGCACAGTCTTTATAATTTTTCCGTTTGCGGCATCAACAACTACCATTACTTTATTGCTGCAAACCGAAAATAACCTATTCGTAATAAGGTCTATTGCCAATCCTGAAGGTTCATCACCGGGTGCAATACTCCAGCTGTTTGTAACTTTTAATGTTGAAGCATTTATCGTTTTTATTTCATTTTTATCTTCAATATTTACATAAATCAACCCTTTGGTATTGGACACCGAAAACTCTGGTTTTCCTCCTAAAGGAATTGTTGCCACAACTTTATTCGTATGGGCATCAATAACTGTCGCATCATTACTTTCCCCATTGTAAATAAACACTTTTTTAGAAAATTGATCGTATAAAATTGCATCTGGATTAATTCCTGTAATTTTCACTTTTTCAATTAATTTAAATGTTTTCAAATTAACAACTGTAATGGAATTATCTTTCCCGTTGGATATAAATGTTTTATTTAAGTCACTTGCAATGGCAATGCCATGAACGCCTTTTGTATCCGGAATGACTGCTATCGCTTTATTTGATTTTAAATCAATAACATTTACAACATTTCCGTGCGAAACAAATAAATGTTGGGCCATATCATCAACGGCGAGGTAATCCCAGCTCCCATTGCCGGAAATATTGATTTTTTTGGATACTTTATACGTTTGACTGTAACTCTCCGAAATAGAGACAATAATTATAAAGGATAGTAGTATTTTTTTCATTTTTAAAAATTTAAAAGTTAATGCTGACGAATTTTAAGGCAAATAATACCTCTGATCTATTTTAATGCTATCGAAAAATAGAACTTTTTACTTATTAAAAAAGAGTTGAATATCAAACCCAACTCTCTCTGAATATCAATCTATTGAAAAAAGAAAATTATTCTTTTATCGACATGCCATTTTCTTTAAAAGCAAGGCTTTTACTCTTCATCCCCTTTTTTAAATCTACTTCATAAATGGTTCCGTGTTTCGAACTTTCCGTTTTATCAGCTTCTGCAATTTTCCAATCACTGTATTTCGATTTCACCGTTGCCAAAACTGCTTTTGGCAAATTAGATGCTTTAATTTCTCTTTCTGTTTCCAGCCAAGTTCCGTCTTCTGAAAAATTAGCAGAAATCCGGTTTCCTTCAAATATGAATTCTGCTTCCCATTCTTTTGGACCTTCCACTCCCCAGCTTACTTTTGTTGCAGTAGGAAATTTTTTAGCGAACGCTTTTTTTACTGCATCCGGTGGAGTACCTGCAAATGCACAACCGCATAGTAATACAATTGATACAATCATTACTAATTTTTTCATTTTTCTTTAATTTAAAAGTTAGTTGTAAATAATTTTATAATACAAATATCAAACACAATTCTATTTTAATTCTATTCCAAAAACAGTAAATAAAAATGGAGTGATTTAGTACTCTGCCCATTATTTACAAAACACTTCCAGTCAATAATTTGGAGGAAACGAGTTTCTATAGCTCCAAAAACTACTGTAATAATTTCTTTTGGATGACTATTGTCCAAACCGAATAGTGGCAAAATAATTTTGTTTCATCAAACGAACCCTTTTTTATTTCAATTCAAAATCAGTATCCCTTGTCAAAATAAAACAATGTTTGCCACCAGTATATTTGTAATTAAATACCAATCCGCTTATCGCAGCAATTTCTTTAACGATAGACAATCCAAGCCCTAATGATTCTTGTGAAGTAGTGTTTTTATGAAAGCGTTCAAATAACACACTATCAATTGGTTTATCATCCCCTAAATTTGAGATTGTAATTTTATTTTCCTGTATAAAAATATCAATATTACCGCTACTGATATTATGTCTTATCGCATTTTGCAATAAATTGTTGACCAGCACCAAACACAAATCAACATTCATCACAACACAAAAATCACTTTCAATATTTTTTATTATCGCAATGCTACTGGCCTGAATATGCTCTTCAAAAAAAACTAAGGAGCTATCAACTGTATTTTGAAAAGACACTTTTTCTGTGATGTTAAATTGTCTGTTTTCAATTTTAGTAAGTAATAAAAATGATTTGTTCAACCGAATTATTTTAGAACAAGCATCATCGATCGCACTAATCAGTTTTACGTCATTCTCTTTCAAATTTTCCGATTGGATAAGTAAATCAATCTTCGATTTTATAACAGCTAACGGCGTTTGAATTTCGTGCGAAGCATTTTCAGTGAATTTCTTTTGGCTATTAAAATCAACTATCATTTTCTGCATCATAACGTTCAGCGAAAGATTCAGTTCATCAAATTCTGTTACAGAAGTATTTGCGAAACGCGGAATTACGTTGTCACTGGCACGAAATTTCTTTAAATTGGATACCGTTTGATAAAAGGGTTTCCAAACCGTTTTAGAAATCCAAAAATTTATGATCAGGTAGGTTATGAAAAGCAAAATCAATAAAATAACTAAGGAGGTAAAAATGCCTCTGAATAATTCATTATATTCTAAGGTGCTTCTCCATATTTTAATGGAATAATTAGTATTTCCAACTTTAAAAACAGAAGAAAGCAATCTGTTTTCTGCCAGTTCATTTTCTTTCTTATCAAAAATTAAAGTATCTGAAAAAGTAGCCCTCCTTATTTTGAAAGCAGGCATTGTGGCTATTTTTTTAATTGTTGCTTCCCTGCTTTTAGCAATTATTTTCAAATAAATCGTGTCATTCTCTTTTAAATAATTCTCAATTAACGCATTGCGATTTAACAATAGTTCATCGTTACTGCCTCTAACCTCTTTTGTAATGATATAAAAACAAATAAATCCGGACAGAATTAATATCGGGACACTCAAAACTAAATAATACAAACTTGTCCTGGCTAATAATTTCATTCTTGAGTTTTAAAATTGTAACCTATTCCATAAATGGTTTGTAAATAATCTTCACATTTCTTTTCCAATAATTTTTTACGCAGATTCTTTACATGATTGTATATAAAATCGAAGTTATCCAAGCGATCCGAATTATCTCCCCAAAGATGCTCTGCGAGCGCACTTTTACTCACGACCCGATTTTTATTGGCTATAAAATACAGCAATAAATCATATTCTTTTGAAGTCAAAATCACATCCTTATTGTGAACCAAAACACGCCTTTCGTTAGGCAAAATTTTTATTTCATTGCTGCTAATTTCCAAATTTCCATCAAAACTTTTTCTTCTGATCAAAGCTTTAATTCGTGAATTGAGTTCCGGTAAATGAAATGGCTTCGGCAAATAATCATCCGCACCAAGATCTAAACCAGTTACTTTATCATCAAGAGAATTTTTTGCCGAAATTATTATAATGCCAGCTCTGGATTTTTTTCGTTTAATTTCTTTGATTAAATCTAAACCAGAACCGTATGGCAAAGTAATATCTATCAAAATACAATCGTAATCGTAAATTGCAATTTTCTGCCGGGCATGAGAGAAATCAGGAGAAATCTCTACAATATTCCCTTCCATTTCAAAGTATTGCTCTATACTTTTTTGCAATTCCGGTTCGTCTTCTACTAGTAATATTTTCATAGGTAATGTAAAAATAAAGCTAAAATCTATTCTAATTCTGTTTTTAAACCAAATTTAAGCGATTTCAATATTTCAGTCGTTCCAATTAGCTCAAATACCCAGCATTTTTAAGAAGCAAAAACATAAAGTCGCCAGAATAAATTAAATAGTACCCCTGTTATACTTTTAAAACTGAAGTTTCAGTGGTGGCACAACCCATCTCTTAAACTTCTTAGTTGTTATTGAATCATTAGCAATACGACTTCTTAGCTGTTAAAATGATATTTAAAAACTCTTTTATAGAAAATACTATATTTCTTTGATTTATATTTGCTCAAAAACCTACTACTAAATTATGGAAGAATGTATCTCCGTTTTTGATATGCTTAAAATTGGCATCGGCCCTTCGAGTTCACATACACTTGGGCCTTGGCGTGCGGCGGAACGTTTTCTTGCTGAATTGAGAGATGAAAACCTAATCCATAAGGTAACAAAAGTAACAATAGATTTATACGGTTCCCTTTCCCTTACGGGAAAAGGTCACGCAACCGATCTGGCAATTATGCTTGGTTTAAGCGGACAGGATCCTGAATATATTCCAGTGGCCAGTATTGATGGAATTATACAATCAATTAAGAAAAAAAATGAAATCAATCTTGGGAATGAAAACCAAATTTCTTTCCATTTTTCAGAAGACATTGTTTTCAATAAAAACTTTCTTCCTTTTCATGCGAATGGTTTGACTTTTACAGCTTACATGCCACATGATAAAGAATATATTTCAACCTTCTACTCTATTGGGGGCGGATTTGTTGTGAAAGAAGAACGCATCAATGCCAGAAAAAAAATTGCCATAAAATGTGCTTTTCCTTTCCCGATCGACAAGGCCACTGAACTTTTGGCCTACTGTAAAAAAGAAAATAAAAAGATATCGGAAATTGTTTATGAAAACGAAAAATCAATGCGCTCTGAAGAAAAAATCAATCATGAATTGATGCGCATCTGGAATACGATGTTGGAATGTATGTATATCGGTTGTCATTCTCAAGGTATTTTACCCGGAGGATTACATGTCCGTCGCCGTGCATTTGATATGCACCAAAACCTCATTGGTTTAGCAAACTATGATTCTCCGCAAACTTGGTTGGAACAAATCCGCAAGACCGAAGTGAAATTCCGTCAAATATTAAAGTGGGTGAGTTGTTTCGCTCTGGCTGTAAATGAAGTCAATGCCGCTTTAGGGCGCGTGGTTACCGCTCCAACTAACGGTAGTGCAGGCGTTATCCCATCCGTTTTAATGTATTATTTAGTGATCGAAAACCATGATGCGGGCGAAAAAGAAATCAAACAATTCCTTATGGTAGCCAGTGAAGTAGGAAGCATTTTCAAAAAAGGTTCCACTATTTCCGCTGCAATGGGCGGCTGTCAGGCAGAAATCGGCGTCTCGTCGGCAATGGCTGCCGCTGCGCTGTGCGAATTAATGGGCGGAACCCCGGAACAGGTTTTAATGGCTGCAGAAATTGCCATGGAACATCATTTGGGACTGACTTGTGATCCGATTGGCGGATTGGTCCAGATTCCCTGTATCGAAAGAAACACGATGGGAGCCCTAAAAGCCATTAATGCCGCTGAATTAGCATTAGAAACGGACCCTAAAAACGCAAAAGTTCCTTTAGACAAAGTGGTCGACACGATGTGGCAGACTGCTAAGGACATGAATAATAAATACAAAGAAACCTCCGAAGGAGGTTTAGCAATCGCTGTGAATATGGCAGATTGTTAAAAAAGTAGTCCGTCGCAGTTTACCACAATCTGCGACGGATTACTACCTACTTATCCTACCTCTTTTTTTCTTTCCAACTCTAATTTTAGTATAGGCTGGTATACGAAAGGCACCTCTTCAATTTCGACATCGCTTTTATCCAAACCAAATGCTTTAGTGTCTGAAAGTGACCAGTTTTTAAGCATATAATAGGAATTCAACAATAAAGCATCTTTAACAGCAAATTCATTTTCTACCGACAGAAACTTTTCTAAAATAATGAATTTAAAATCGGGCTCGGCATTGTATTTTGTAGAACCGTCCGGACGAATATGCAAATTCAATTCTTTATTTTTGACCAAATTCTGTACTATTTTTTTGAAATACAATTCCACTTTGGGCTGGATTCTAAAACCAATATTCAAAACAATTTTAATGACTTTGTCGTCCAATAATTCAATTACTTCATAATTTAGAGTAAAAGGATCATTGGTTCTGTTGATATGAAAAAACCAGTACACATCTGCTCTTTTTGGTTTTTTGGAAAAAATGGATTTCAATATTTTTTCTTCCACTTCATAATTTCTGTCCGCCTTAGACAGATAAATCAAATGGGTTGAATACTTTGGAATACTCATATCATTGCTCAGTTCCTGAAGCTGCTGCGTATGCTCGGATAAATTGGTGAACTTTAGAAATTTATTATTGATTTTTCTTGCAAAAAACCAAGTATACATAGTCATAAAAATGAACAGCTCAAAAAACAGGAACATCCAACGTTCTTTGATCTTTACAATATTGGCAACAAAAAATGCGATTTCAATAATGCTAAATACTGCAATAATCAGCGCTATCAGAATCCTGTTCATTTTTTTTATATAAATCAGATAATAATTTAAAAGGACGGTGGTCATCAGCATAGCAATGGTAATTGAAAATCCGTAAGCCGCTTCCATATTTGAGGAGTTTTTAAAATACAAAATCATCAAAATACAGCCTGCCCAAAGAATTGTATTTACCGAAGGAATGTATATTTGTCCTTTCAGGTTGGTTGGATTTCGCATGGCAACCCGAGGCCAAAAATTGAGTGACATTGCTTCATTTATTAAGGTATAGGAACCGCTTATTAAGGCCTGCGAAGCAATAATAGCTGCAAAAGTGGCAATGATAACACCTGAAAAAAGAAACCATTGTGGCATAATTGTATAAAAAGGATTTCTTCCTTCAAGTAACGGTTTACCTTGGTTCATAAGCCAGGCAGCCTGACCTAAATAATTGACAACTAAAGCAATCTTTACAAAAATCCATGTGATTCTGATATTCTTCTTCCCACAATGCCCTAAATCCGAATACAATGCTTCTGCTCCAGTTGTACATAAGAAAACAGCACCCAACAGCCAGAATCCATGCGGATATTCAACTAATAATTCATACGCGTACATGGGGTTTAATGCCGTCAAAATAGCTGGATGATCTAGTATTTGCACAAATCCCAATACTAAAAGCATCGAAAACCAGATTACCATAGCCGGCCCAAAAAAGAAACCTACTTTTTGGGTTCCAAACCGTTGAAAAAAGAACAATCCTGATAAAATTACTATTATGATAGGAAGTGTTGGGATATTGGGAAACACGTCTCCTAAACCTTCCACGGCAGAAGCCACTGAAATGGGTGGCGTAATAATTCCATCTGCCAAAAGTGTGGTTGCTCCAAGTATTGTCGGAATTACCAATTTGCCTTTTCCAAAACGTTTCACCAAGGCATAAAGTGAAAAAACACCACCTTCACCATGATTATCTGCTGATAGTGTCAAGAAAATATATTTAAATGTAGTTTGAAATGTAAGTGTCCAAAAGATACAGGAAATACCGCCATAAACTAACAATTTTGATATTTCTCTTTGTCCGATAATAGCTTTCATAACATATAACGGGCTGGTTCCTATGTCACCATAAATAATTCCCAGTGCGACTAAAAGCGATGCGGCACTTACTTTTTGAAGGGTTGATTTATTCATTTTAATTTTAGATTTTTAGATTGCAGAACTTAATTAATTATTGGACAATAGAATCTTTATCGTGATGTCCGAAACATACAATGCGATGATTTTTTCTTGTTTTTGATTTTTGTTTAAAGCCGATTACTCTAAACAGTGAATATTAACTGGTGTTAAAGCGATAACCAACTCCGGATTCGGTGATGATGTATTTAGGACGGTTGGGGTCTTTTTCAATTTTTTTGCGAAGTTGTGCCACAAAAACACGCAGGTATTGTGTTTGGTCGGAATAGCTGTTGCCCCAAACCTGGTTGAGCAGATAGTGATGCGTGAGTACTCTGCCTTCATTTTTGACCAAAATAGAAAGCAGATTATATTCAGTTGTTGTTAATTTTAGAATTTCGTTTTTTAACTTCACGATCCTGGAGGTGAAATCAATCGAAATTTCGCCAAACTCAATTATTGGTTCGTTCTCATTTTGGTTTAAATTTCTTAAAGCGGTACGAATTCTAGCCAATAATTCCTGGGTTCTGAATGGTTTTGACAAATAATCATTGGCCCCGTTATCGAGTGCTTTTACAATTTCTTCTTCGGTATTTTTTACCGTTAAAATTAGGATGGGCTTCTTATACCATTCTCTCAGTCTTTTTAAAACGATCTGTCCGTCTTCGTCTGGCAAACCTAAATCCAGGATAATCAAATCCGGCTGATGATTCGCTGCAAGGGCTATGCCTTCCTTTCCATTTACGGCAAAAAAAGTTTTATACCCATTTGAATCCAGGGCGATTTCCAGTAGTTTCCTAATTTGGATTTCATCATCTATGATTAATATTTCGGCTGAATTATTCATTTGAAATGGCTGTTGTATTCATTACTAATGTTGGGAAATAGATTTTAAAAACAGAACCACCCTCCTCTTTATTCTCCATGGTAATTTTACCGTTTTGAGCCTCTACAAAACCTTTTACTATAGACAATCCCAGTCCGGTCCCTCCCGTTTTAGAATTTTGCAGTCTGTAAAACTTATCAAAGACTTTGTCTATTTCCGCTTCGGGAAAGCCATTTCCATCATCGGAAATACTGATGACACATGGCATTAATTTATCTGGATTATATTCAAAATCGACATCGGCATTGTAGGCTATTTTGATTTCAATTTTAGCTCCCTTTGGCGTATATTGTGATGCATTAAAAACTAAATTGTAAATTATTTGTTCCACTAAGCCATAATCCAATTTAAAAAGTGGTAAGTTTTCATCGGCAATAACTGCAATTTTATGAAACTGTAAATCATCTTTTAGGCTGTCCAAAACATTATAAACCAATTCTTTTAAATCACACCAGTCCATTTTTGGTTGTATTACCCCTGATTCCAATCTGGACATATTCAATAAATTCTCCACCTGATGATTCAGTCGCAAAGATGCTTTTTCGATTTCTGAATATAGTTTTTGTTTATTCTCCTCGGAAATAGCTACCGTTTTACTTTGTATCGTATCTATGGAACCCATAATTGTAGAAATGGGAGTACGCAATTCGTGTGATAAAGAATCCAGTAAGGCATTGTACAACTTCATTGTATTTACCCTAATTTCTTTTATCTGCAATATTTTTTCGGCTTTTCTGATTCTATGGGTCAAAACGCCATTGATAAGTGCAATCAGAAAGAACAAAAACAATAATAAAGAATCCTCTGCATTGCTAATATGAAATGTATAATAGGGTTTCAAGAAAAAGAAATTCATGATTAAAGCACTTAAGACAGCACTTAACAAAACGGGGAAAATATCTAAAAATGTAGCTAATAAAGAAACGACAACCAGCAATAAATACCCCACAATTTTGTAATCCAGATAATCTCTAATGAATAAACACAGTGAAGCAACTATGCTTACAGACAATACACATATTAGGTATTGGTTTTCTTTTTTGATCTGGCTTAATATACTTTTCACAATAATACTTATTATTAACAATACAAAGTTAAATGATATGTTGTAAGTATTTTATAATATATCTGAACATGGTATAAAGATTTTATAAAGATTTCTTTTGCTGATTTCCTAAAAAAGAAGCAATCTAACCCGCTTAATAATTCAATTTCATTACTTTTACAGCCTCAAATCGTGTTTTTAATACTTAAAATCGTAAACCACAATGTCTGTAGCAAAAAAAAATTACAAAAGAATTACAACAAAGTCATTAATTGAAATGAAAGCTAATGGAGAGAAAATTTCCATGCTGACCGCTTATGATTATACCATGGCTAAAATTGTTGATACTGCTGGAATCGATGTAATCCTTGTTGGTGACTCGGCTTCAAATGTAATGGCCGGACACGAAACGACTTTACCTATTACTTTGGACCAAATGATATATCACGCATCCTCAGTTGTAAGAGCAATAGAAAGAGCTTTGGTTGTGGTTGATTTGCCTTTCGGAAGTTATCAGTCGGATCCAAAAGAAGCGTTGCGTTCTGCCATCAGAATCATGAAGGAAAGCGGCGGACATGCCGTAAAACTGGAAGGTGGAAAAGAAATCAAAGATTCTATCAAGAAAATATTAAACGCAGGGATTCCGGTGATGGGACATTTGGGTCTAACCCCGCAATCTATTTACAAATTTGGAACGTATACGGTTCGTGCCAAGGAAGAAGAAGAAGCGCATAAATTAATGGAAGATGCCAAATTACTCGAAAAACTAGGCTGTTTCGCATTGGTTGTTGAAAAAATCCCTGCCCATTTAGCGGAACAGGTAGCCAAAAGTATTTCAATCCCGGTAATCGGTATTGGTGCTGGTGGCGGTGTTGACGGACAAGTTTTAGTTATTCACGACATGCTGGGAATGAACAATGAATTTAGCCCGCGTTTCCTAAGAAGATACATGAATTTATATGAAGGAATGACAACTGCAATCAGTCAATATGTTGCTGATGTGAAATCGAGCGATTTTCCAAATTCCAATGAACAATATTAATAGTCAGCAGTAGTATTCCGTTTACAGAAAAACAGCATAAAAGTGTCCAGCAAAATAATTTCCAATAAAAATAACCTGCAAATTCTTCACGAAGACAATCACCTTATTGTGGTCAATAAACGGGTGGGCGATATTGTGCAGGGCGATAAAACCGGAGATAAACCTTTGAGCGATGTTGTCAAAGAATACATCAAAGATAAATACAATAAGCCCGGTGAAGTATTCCTTGGCGTGGTACATCGTTTAGACCGACCAACAACGGGAATTGTTGTTTTTGCAAGAACAAGTAAGGCTTTAACCCGAATGAATGAATTGTTTAGCAATCGAGAGACTCAGAAAACCTATTGGGCAATAGTAAAAAACAAACCTTCAAAAGAGCAGGATACGCTCGTTCATTATATCAAAAGAAACGAAAAAAAAAATACTTCAAAAGCGCATATAAAAGAAGTCCCTGAAAGTAAATTAGCCAGTTTGGATTATAAAATATTTAAGGAACTCAACAACTATTTTGCCTTGGAAATTAATCTTCATACTGGAAGACACCATCAAATCAGAGCACAACTTTCGGCTATCGGCTCGTCTATAAAAGGGGATTTAAAATACGGTTTTGATCGCAGTAATCCTGATGGCGGGATCCATTTACACGCCAGGAAATTAACATTCATCCATCCTGTTACCAAAGAAGCCATAACTATAACGGCCCCCACTCCATCTGATTCAATCTGGGATGCGCTATGATTTTTTTAAAAGAATAATTCATTTTGTAAATTATAAAAATTAACTTGCATAGCACTAAATAAATTGTGCGTGCCCAATGAATTATAAAACTACTATTGGATTTAGAAAAGAAACTTTAACAAAGTTACTGAATGTAATTATTACTCATGAAAATGAAATTATTCAGGCTTTACATGATGATTTCAGAAAGCCGGCTTTTGAATCGGTACTCACAGAAACCAACTACGTTATTTCTGAATTAAAAGACACCATAAAAAATTTATATAAATGGGCTAAACCAAAAAAGGTTTTCCCTTCCATTCTCAATTTCCCTTCCACCGATTCTATTTACAAAGAACCTTACGGCAAAGTATTAATTATAGCGCCCTGGAACTATCCTTTTCAACTGGCACTTTGTCCTCTAATATCAGCGGTTGCTGCCGGTAATCAAGTGGTACTTAAACCTTCTGAACTGACACCAAAAACAGCTGAAATAATTACGAAAATTATTGAGAAAACATTTCAACTCAGTCATGTGGAAGTTATCCAGGGCGGTGTTGAAGTCACTCAGAACCTGCTTTCACAACGTTGGGATTACATCTTTTTTACCGGAAGCATTCCCGTTGGTAAAATTGTTGCCAAAGCGGCTGCCGAAAACTTAACTCCCGTAACATTGGAACTTGGAGGGAAAAACCCTTGTATTATTGATGAAACCGCTAATTTAAAACTCGCGGCCAAAAGAATCGTTTGGGGAAAATTTGTTAACGCAGGGCAAACGTGCATTGCACCGGATTATATTTTGATTCAGAAAAACATGAAAAGTCATTTCATCGAATTCATGAAAGAGGAAATCACGAAAGCCTATGGTGAAAATCCGATACTATCACCCGATTATGCACGAATTATAAATCAAAAGAACTGGCTGCGGTTAGTCAATATGATTGAGCAGGACAAGGTCATCTTCGGAGGACAAACTGAAATTGAAAATTGCTTCATCGCTCCTACACTTATCGATGAATCGGGTACGGATAGTCTGATTATGAAAGAAGAGATTTTCGGCCCTTTACTTCCTATTCTCTCTTATGAAAATGAGACCGAAATAAGCGGTATCATCTCTAAATACGAGAAACCTCTGGCTTTATATGTTTTTACTGAAAATCATTCCTTTGCACAAAAAATCATATACAAATATTCTTTTGGAGGAGGCTGTATCAATGATACTGTAGTCCATTTTGCTAACAAAAGACTTCCTTTTGGAGGTGTTGGCCATAGTGGTATAGGGGCGTATCATGGCCGCTTGAGTTTTGACACTTTTTCGCATAAAAAAGGAATCGTAAAAAGAGCCAACTGGTTAGATTTACCACTTCGTTATGCACCATATACTGATAAACTAAAAACAATTAAAAAATTATTAAAATGGTTGTAACCAGTGAAAAATCGGTAAGTGAAGCCATTCAGTACCGACGGTCTGTTCGGGCTTTTAAAAACCAACCCATTGATGCGCAAAAAGTAAAAGAATGCATCCAATTAGCAACACTTGCAGCTACAAGCAGCAATCTGCAGCTTTGGGAATTTTATCATATTGTCGCTCCTGAAATTATGCAAAAAGTGACAGCGGCAAGTTTCGGTCAAAATGCAGCAAAAACAGCACAACAAATGGTTATTGTTGTAGCCCGAAAAGATTTATGGAGAAAAAGGGTACAGTCAAATATTAACCATTTAAAATCACTTTATGGAGATAAACATGAATCTGCTTATTCAAAAAGAGAAAAATTTGCCTTGAATTATTATCAAAAAATCATTCCTATGCTCTACGCTGATTTCCTGGGAATATTTGGAACGCTCAAATCTATTGCTTTTCAAATTATTGGAATATTCAAACCTATTTACAGGGAGGCCAGACAAAGTGATATGCGTATCGTTGCTCATAAAAGCGCCGGACTTGCAGCCCAAAACTTTATGATCAGCATGGCCGCAATAAACTATGACACGTGTCCAATGGAGGGTTTTGATTCATTAAGAATAAAAAAAATATTACATTTACCAGCTGCAGCCGAAATCAATATGATCATAGGCTGTGGTCTTCGTGAGGAACAAGGCGTTTATGGAGAACGTTTTAGAATTCCTTTTGAAGAAGTCTATTTTAAAATATAAACACATTCCATTCACCCAATAAAAACAATACTCTCAATGATGAAAACTACTAAAGAAAAGATCGAAGAAATAAAACGCAACGGATACCAATTAGATTTTGGAAACGTATTCAATCACGCCTTTGAAAACTATAAAAAAATCGCACTATATGCAGGTTTAATGATTTTCGTTTTCTCCGTTTTGATCGGTATTCTTATAGTTGGAGCACTAATTTTTACTTTTGGAGTTTCGATATTAAATGAAAAATCATTGGAAAATTTAAAAAACGAAAATTTTTCAGGCACTTTTATGGTCGTCTATGTAGTTGGTGCCATAGTCTTATCCTGCCTTTTGAGTCCTTTCCCTGCCGGATTAATAAAAATGGCAGATTGTGGCGAAAAAGACGAGGAATTTCATGTTTCTACAATTTTAGAATATTACAAAGCCCCTTATTTTAAAGAACTTGTGATTTCGACAGTCCTTATTTCACTATTGAGTTCCGGGCTGTCATCATTAATTGATTATGCCGGAATCAAAATAGTGGGATCATTGATTGCCATGCTGGTTTCTTTTTTTACTTTTCTTACAATTCCTCTTATTATTTTTGGCGATTTAAAGGCTATTGAGGCCATAAAGTCAAGCGTTATCATTGTATCAAAACAACCATTAGTGCTTTTAGGATTAATTATTGTATCCGCAATCGCTTCTATGGTCGGCCTTATAGGATGTTGTATTGGAATATTCTTTACCATTCCTTTTATGTATTCCATGTACTATGCCATTTATGTTGCCATTATAGGAATCGATTCTGAAAAGGAGTTCGAATAAAGTGTTGTAAATAATAATCGGCTTAAAAAAACACAATTAAATATTTTTAGTTGTGTTTTTTTTTGAAAAAATTCATATATTTCAAAATTATAAAGATAGTCCCCAAATCAATCGTTCAAATCCAAGCAAATATACCCTATGGTATCATACTGTAGTTCTTTACTATTGACTAAACCTAACTTTATTTTTTTAAGTTGGTTTACTACTTCAATCATTTCCAACCGTTTTTTATTAATTGACAAAGCGTCTATAATCAATAATTTATTTCAAATTGTTGCTCCATTTTCATTTTTGCTGCTTTTTTTATTGATTTATAAATTTTCAAAAATTAAATCAATTCTAAATAATAAGTACATACACAACTATTCTAAAGAGACTTCGAAAAGTGAAGAATACCAACTTTACCTTTTATTTTTAGGAATTGTGATTCCGATCTTTGAAATTACTTTCGAAATTTTCAAAGTAAGGCATAAGAGCTTATTAATCGTAAACTGCAGCATAGGCGCATTTTTATTAGCAGTATATTTTATCAGTAAAAAATCATCTCTTGTATTTCGCAACCTACAGCAAATCTTCAAGGTGCTTTTTCTGTTGTCTTTTATTTTTATATGCAGAAATCTGATTTTTTCCACACCTGATATCTTACCCGCTATTGCTTTTATAATAGCTTTTTTCTTTTCCTACAGTATTTTAAAGCCAACACAATTATATTTATTTTTTGTCGGATTAGTTTTTACCTACATAATCATCATTTTTATTTTTGAAATAGTGCCATTGAATACTGCTGTTATGGTATTTAATTACGCTTTAATACTTACGGTTATCAATTACATAAGACACATGTATTTACTTAACATTAAAGATAAATTCAGTTTTACCAATGAAATTGTAAACAAAGGAAATTCACTCTCGGTAGCAAGTAATAAAAAGGGAGAAATTATTTTTTGCAGTGAAAACATATCTCAGATTTTAGGATACACATCAAAAGAAGTAATGGGACTTGAGTTTTGGAAACTTACCGAAGATCAGCAATTTATTGAAAAAAAGCACCATGAAAATTATACTGACGAGAATTTATATATCAGGAAACTAAAATGTAAAGATGGGGAATACAAATACATCCAATGGAAGGATAAAAAATTCTTAGACGATTTATTCATCGGAATTGGTCAGGATATAACGAATGAAATTCAGATTCAAAATCAATATAAAAACTTAGTACAGACCGCTACTGATATTATTTTTGAATTAGATGCTGATGGTCATTTTACATTTGTCAATGATTTCACCATTAAAATATTAGGCTATAGCGAGGATGAAATTCTAACCAGAAATTATTCCGAATTTATAAGAACGGACTATAGTAATGAGATGCTGCGTTTTTACCAGAATTTGGAAGAAAACGAATTTAACTTTCCAACTATCGAAATTCCTTTATTAAAAAAGAATGGTGAATTAGTCTGGATTTCCCAAAAAGTAATTATTCGCAGAAATGATTCCTCCAAAATAATTGGTTACTCCGGTATAGCCAGGGATATAACTATTTTAAAGAATATCGAAACTGAAAACGGGATACGACAGAAAAAAAATGAAGAATACAACAAAATAATTAAACAATTATCCACAACTAATTTTAGCAATTTTAAAAATTTTGAAATTAGTATAAAGTTAATATTAGAAACTGCTTCAAAAGGTTCTAAGTGTAATCGGGTTAGTTTTTGGAAATATACTGAAGACAAAATTCAGTGTGAAAATTTGTACTTACTAGATACCAATGAATTTGCCGGAGGAAATATTTTAGAGCAGAAAACATTTCCAATTTATTTTGAGGCCATAAAAAATAAAAAACAAATTGTTGCCCCGGATGTCTTTGATAAATGGGAAATATCAGAATTCATCGAAAACTATTTTTCAAAAAATGATATCAGATCCACGCTCGACATACCCATTTTTACAAATGGTGAATTAATTGGTATCTTATGCTTTGAAACTACCGGAGTCAACAGAAATTGGGATAACGAAGACGTCAATTTTGCACGAACCATATCAGATATCATATCATTGGCAATCGCATCACAAATGCGATATGAAGTGGATAAAAAATTAGAATATAAAAGCGAGCTGTTATCTGCTATGGCGCTTTGCACCGAAAAATTCCTAAACAGTAAAGACATAAATGCTATTTTTTCGGATGTTCTTATAATCATGGGTAAAGCTACCAAATCACACAGGGCCTATTACTATGAAAATGACCAGACTACCGGATTGATAAGCCAGAAGTACCGGTGGATAATCAACAACATTAAATTAACTGAAAATAATATAAAGCTTCAAAATTTACCTCATGATTTTTTTGAAGAATTACTGACTCCCCTTTTAAATAATCAGATTTTTGAAGCTGCAGTTCCCAAAATTAAAAATGAATCTTTAAGAACTAAATTATCTCACGTAGATGTTATTTCAATAATTCTTTTTCCAATTTTTGTAAAAAATAAATTTCATGGATTTTTAGGATTTGATGATACCCGCCATGAAAGAATCTGGAATGAAGATGAAATCAATATTTTACAAACATTGGCAAGAAACATTGCTGTCTCTATAGAACGAATTACGAATGAAACGGCAATATATGAAAGTGAAGAAAAATTCAGATTATTGGCTAATAATATTCCAGGGACCGTCTATTTATCAAAATATGACAACTATGCCACTAAAATTTATATCAATGATGAAATTGAAAAACTGACCGGATACCCAAAATCAGATTTTATTACCAATAGGTTGTCATTTGTAGACTTGATCCATCCGGAAGATAAAGAACAGACTTTACTACAGCAGCAAGAAGCCGTCCAAAACGGAAACCAAATTCATTTAATTTACAGAATTCTCAATAAAAATAAAGAAATTGTATGGGTAGAAGAATTTGGAGATGCTATTTATAAAAAGGGTAAAATCGCATTTATAGAAGGTATTTTCATTGATATCACGGAAAGAAAACAAGCTGAAACCTTTATAAAAGCAAAAGAATTGGCTGAAGCTTCCAACAAAGCAAAATCAGAATTTCTTGCTAACATGAGTCATGAAATCAGAACTCCTTTAAATGGGATTATTGGTTTTACTGATTTATTGATGAAAACAAACCTTGGAAGAACCCAGGAAAAATATATGATCACCGTAAACCAATCGGCACATTCATTATTAGATATCATCAATGACATTCTTGATTTTTCAAAAATAGAAGCGGGGAAATTAGATTTGTATATTGAGAAATATGATGTGAAGGAAATATTGAGTCAAATCATTGATTTGATATTATATGAATCCAATCAAAAAAAGTTAGGTTTAGAACTAAATATTGCACTGGATGTCCCTAAGTATTTTTGGATTGATAGTGTTCGATTAAAACAAATTCTAATTAATCTCTTAGCAAATGCAGTAAAATTTACAGAAAGGGGTACTATAAAATTAGATGTTTTTGTTGTTGAAAAACAGGATAGTTCCAGAGCCAAAATCCGTTTTGCTGTTGCAGATACCGGAAGGGGAATATTAGAAGAAAATAAAACGAAAATCTTTCAGGCTTTTTCTCAGGAAGACAGCTCAACTACCCGGAAATTTGGAGGGACCGGTTTAGGCTTAACCATTTCAAACCAATTATTGGGTTTAATGAACAGCCGTTTACAACTGGATAGTACCATTAATGTTGGCAGTACTTTTTATTTTGATTTAGATTTAGAAATCAGCGACCAGACCCCTGAGGATACCCCACAAATCAATACTCTCAGTAATAAAAATGAGATTATAATTGTACCAGTCAAAAAAACAAAAAAGATAAAAATAATGATTGTTGAGGACAATAAAATCAATATGTTATTACTTAAAACAATACTTAAAAATTTATATTCCAATGCGACAATTTCTGAGATTTTAAACGGTAAAGATGCCGTTAATCAATTTGAAATCCTAAATCCTGATATTATTTTCATGGATGTCCAAATGCCTGTAATGAATGGATATGAAGCTACAAAAGAAATCCGCATGTTAAAAGCTGGTCAACATATTCCTATTATCGCGATAACTGCCGGTACTGAAAAAGAAGAAAAAGACAAATGTATAGAGGCCGGGATGAATGATTATATTTCAAAACCAATAATAAAAGGAATCATTGAAGAAACACTTTCTAAATGGACCAACTGATTTGTCCCGATTAATAATGACAAAAAGCAATGCTGCTTTTGAAAAAATAATTTAATTTAGTAGCACTAATGAAACAAACTGAATTTAATATTCTAAATTATGAAATGGATAGGCAGAAGACAAAGTGACAATGTAGAGGACCGCAGAACATTATCCGGCGGAAAAATAGCCGTTGGTGGTGGAATAATAGGAATCATAATTTTATTATTAAATCTTTTTGGAGGTGAAAACGCACAGCTACTGACTCCGGTTTTGGAACAAATGCAAGGCAATCAATCCACACAAACGGAATCCGGTATCCCTTTAACCAAAGAAGAGGAAGAACTGGGCGCTTTCGTTAAAGTGAATGTAGCAGACAATGAAGATGTATGGGGTAAAATTTTTGCCGAAAACGGTAAGGAATATATAAATCCAAAACTTGTGCTGTTTAAAGGATCAGTAGAAACAGCCTGTGGGGGTGCTTCATCAGCATCCGGTCCGTTTTATTGCCCCAGCGATCAAAAAGTATATATGGATTTAATTTTTTTTGAAGAATTAAAATCCAAATTTGGTGCAAAAGGCGGCGATTTTGCTATCTCTTACGTAATTGCGCATGAAATAGGACATCATGTACAAAATTTATTAGGGACTTCCGATAAAATGAGACAGGCTCAAGAGGGAAAAAGTGAAGCGCAAGCCAATAAATTATCGGTAGCGCTGGAATTGCAGGCTGATTTTTATGCCGGAGTACTGGCACATTACCAAAAAGGAAATGACATTTTGGATGATGGTGATATTGAAGAGGCATTAAGTGCTGCCAATGCTGTAGGTGATGATGCCATTCAATCAAAAATGCAAGGACAAATTGTTCCTGATTCATTTACCCACGGAACATCTGAGCAAAGAATGTATTGGTTTAAAAAAGGATACGAAACGGGTGATATTAAACAAGGCGACACTTTCAGAGACCTAAATTAAATCATTCCAACACTTAATTATTATTTACAAAAACTACTAAAAGTATTTTATCCTATCACCAAAACATACCAACTGATTTTCAGAAACTGTTCTTTCCACATACTGGTTGAAATACAATTACAACCAGTTTATTACAGTCAGATCATTCGCCCTGGTGATAGATTTCCTGCAATAGCACAGTTGTAATCCAATCCCATTTTAAAGAAAAAGGAATTGCTGATTTCTTTTAATACTAACTTTGCCAGTTAGTATCAATTATTACTTTTATCCAATGCAACACACCCTAATACTGTCTCTGCCAAAATTTGATATTCCTTATCAGCCCAATGCAATCGACATAATAAATACTGCCATTGAAAACAACTTAGTGAACATTGATTATTTTGGTCAGGAACTGGATAACGGTACCGATTATATCGATTCTGAAATGAAAATAAAAATTGCATCAACAACCTATATCACCATCCATTTTGACTATAACTTACCAAAAAAATTAAGTTATGAATCCAGTGAAGATGAAATTTTCAGTTTCATTTTATCAATCCTGAAAGAAAAACCAGTTCAAAAAGTGATTTTTAATGAAAAAGGTATTGGAATTTATATGGGTTAATCTTCCCAGCCACATAAGGAGTAGCCCATGTTTATGGCTTCTTTTACCGTAACCTTTGAAACAGTGTGCGTACAGCGGTTTAAGCCTTTGCAACTTTCAGCTAAATGATATTTTGAAGCTGTTTTGCTTACGCATATATAAACAGTATCACCATCTTTCGAAGTAATGAACAAAAGCATTGCAATAGAAAGTAAAAGTATTTTCATAGCGTATGATTTTACGTAAAGATTAAAAATTTTAAATAACAATCCTTTACGAGAAACCTCAAAAGGTAAAAATAGACTTGTTTACAGTTAACAATTCTGAAACCTGGCAGCATCACAAGACTTCATTTCTATTGTCTCCTGTTCCCTTTGCGGTTCAAATCTTCACCTGCAAATTTATCTTAGCACCACATTTTTTTATTTAGTCAAGGGATTTTAACCCAAAAATATTTTAAGAAGGATATACCAATCCAATTACGTTTCTGACTTCATCAACTATTTTTATAAGGTCCAAACTATTTTGATGGGACCAAAGGGAGCTTTCAATTTTGTTTTCTTTAATACATTTATGGCATTCTTCAATTTCATAGGTGAACCCCTTACCTTTGGTTGGTAATTTATATTTTACTTTTTTATTGTCTTTTATCAAAGTATATGATTTTGCCATATACCAGGGCGAACTCAAATTAATTATACCTTTAGTGCCACTAATCATTGCTTTCCCATTGGACGAAGAAAGAAAACTGGAATGCAAAACTGCCTGTGCACGGTCATCATACTGCAAAATCATTGTGGTTTGTAAATCTGCTCCCGAATTATGAAAATTGGCTTTGGCAGCAATCTCGTCCGGAATGCCCAACAACAGATACGACAAAAAAAGAGGATAAACACCAATATCTAAAAGCGCACCTCCGCCCAATTTTAAATCCGTCATTCTGTTTCCTTCGAGTTCCTCAGCCTGAAATGCAAAATCTGCATTAATATATTTTATTTCACCTATTTCACCATTCTTAATCTTATAAAAAGCTTCCTGAACAGACGGATTAAATCTCGTCCAAAAGGCTTCCATAAAGAATTTATTATTATTTTTTGAAGTTTCAATCATCTGAAGGGCATCAGTATAGCATAATGCGATTGGTTTTTCACAAAGCACATGTTTATTGCTTTGCAATGCTTTTATCGTTAATGTTTTATGAGAATTGTGGGGTGTTGCGATATATAAAATATCCACTTCCTCATCGGCAAAAATTTCTTCATAAGTGGCATAGGCTTTTTCACAATTATACTTTTCAGCAAATCCTTGTGCCTTCTCCAGATTTCGCGAGGCTACAGCAACAATCTTAGCATCATGAACCAGCATCAGATTATCTGCAAATTGTTGGGCAATATTGCCTAAACCTATAATTCCCCATTTTATCTTCACTTTTTCTTCCATAAAAAATAATTAGCTGTCCTATATAATTTTGTACGGAAATTAGTAAAAGATTGGCATTAATAACACGGAAATTAATTTATTTTTGAAATTTATAAACTAGAAAAAAAATTATGGGAATATTCAATGCCATTTTAGGCAACGCATCTGAAGTAACTATCGAAAATGTTTCAAAAGAATTTGAATCCATTCTAATTGATGGGGAAATAATTGAGAAAGCATACAAACTAATTAAAGACATGTTCATTTTCACCAATAAAAGGCTGATTTTGGTCGAAAAACAATTGGTTGGAACCAAAGTGGATTATATGTCCATTCCTTACTCAAGCATTAAAAAATTCTCAAAAGAAAGCGCAGGAATACTTGATATGGATGCCGAATTAAAAATTTGGTTAAACAATGAAGCTAATCCGATCGCCAAACAATTTGGAAAGGGAGGCAACAATATCAATGAAGTTTACAAAATTTTAAGTCAGCACATTTTAAAATAATAATTTCTCAAAAAACAAAAGAAAACACCTACTACTTTAATTGTATCAGGTGTTTTTTTTAATCTGCTATTTTTAACAAATTCTCGATAAAAATGTTTATTATTGTGTATAATTATCAAATAACCCTTGCATTATTAAAAGACTCCTAATATATTATGATAAATTTAATAGTTTGTAAAAATTGTCGTTTTTTGGAAAAACAGCATTAACAAATCATTAAATTTAATGTTGATTTATCACGTACCCACAAAATATAGGGGTGTAAATTGAAAAATCAATAAAAATAAAATATTATACTCTTTTTTAATAGGGGGTTTGAAATCATTTTATATTTTTATCGAAATTTAAAACTAAAAACTATGCGAAAGATTATTTTAAGTGTGATATTGATCACAATTCTAGTATTATCCATTTTTTCAATTCATCTTTTTGTTGAATCTACAACCTTAGGTGCACACGTTGTTGAATTAAAAATAGATACAGGAGATACAGCTTGGATGATAGTTGCCACAGCTCTTGTATTATTAATGACTCCAGGACTTGGATTCTTTTATGGCGGAATGGTAGGTAAAAAGAATGTTATTAGTACCGTATTACAAAGTTTTATGGCTATGGTTATAGTAACTGTTCTATGGGTTGTTGTTGGATTTGGATTATGTTTTGGACCAACAATAGGTGGATTCATAGGAAATCCAGTGTCAAACTTATTTTTTCATGGGGTAAGTGCTAACACTGCTTGGGAATTAGCCCCAACCATTCCAATGATCTTGTTCGCCTTATTTCAGGCAAAATTTGCAATTATTACACCAGCCTTAATAACAGGAGCTTTTGCAGAACGTGTTCGTTTCTGGGCTTACTTGTTATTTATGGTTTTATTTATATTATTCGTTTACGCTCCTTTGTGTCACATGACATGGCATCCTGATGGATTACTATTTGGATGGGGAGTATTAGATTTTGCCGGAGGAACTGTAGTTCACATGAGTGCAGGATGGGCAGCTCTTGCAGGTGCTATGTTCTTAGGAAAAAGAAAAGTTCAAAAAGTGAACCCAGCTCGTATTACCTATGTCCTATTAGGAACTGGTTTATTATGGTTCGGTTGGTTCGGTTTCAATGCAGGATCTGCTGTGGGAGCTGGTAGTTTAGCTGCACAGGCTTTAGGAACTACAACAGTTGCTGCTGGTGCTGCTGCAATGGGTTGGGTATTTCTTGACAAAATTCTTGGACACAAACTTTCTGCAATGGGAGCTTGTATCGGTGCTGTTGTAGGTTTAGTAGCGATTACACCTGCTGCAGGATTCGTAAGCATTCCTCATGCAATGGCAATTGGTATTATTGCCAGTATCGTAAGTAATCTTGTGGTGAGTAAATTCCCTAAAGGTAAAATTGATGATGCATTAGATGTATTTGCTTGTCACGGTGTTGGTGGTATGGTAGGTATGCTTTTAACAGGTGTATTTGCTTCAAAATCTGTAAATGCGATCGTAGGTGATAATCAAGGTTTAATCTTCGGAGATGCAACATTGTTTTTAATACAATTAAAAGCTTTAGTTCTTGTTTCGATCTTTGCATTCTCAGTATCGTATTTCCTTTTCTTTGTTGTAAATAAAATAACTCCATTAAGAGTAAGTGAAGATAAAGAAGAATTAGGTTTAGATATTTCTCAACACGGAGAATATTTGTAAATCACTTTTTATAAATAAATTAAGACACTCTGAAACTAGTTTTCAGAGTGTTTTTTTTTGCATAATACTCAAACCTTTTTCCTTTATTTAAAACCTGCCATAATGCTTTGATAACAGGCTTTTCCTTAAAGCTACTCAATAATTCTGATCGCAAAAGAATCTATTATTTTTTATTAAAATAATTCAGGTACGGTGCTCCAAAGTAAATTTAAAGACCTTACGATACAAATCACTGCTATTTAGACTTCTATTTAAGCCTCGCCTGTTTTTTATATGTAAACGACCAAATCATTATTCATAAAAACTCAATCAAGTTAACCCAAGTTGCAGCACAAATGTTAAATAAAAGTTAATTTTGATTATATTTGTAAGATATTACCCTGATTAAAGAGTTACTGTTTTGAAGAAAGCCAGTAAAATGGGGCTTTTTA
>NZ_JBLVPW010000039.1:0-31064 GCF_048286715.1 Flavobacterium kochi | reverse complement strand
TAAAAAGCCCCATTTTACTGGCTTTCTTCAAAACAGTAACTCTTTAATCAGGGTAATATCTTACAAATATAATCAAAATTAACTTTTATTTAACATTTGTGCTGCAACTTGGGTTAAAACCTGACAATAATGCTCGGTATTTGTCACAATATATTATTAAGACTACCTTTTTAGACTG
This sequence comes from Flavobacterium kochi, assembly GCF_048286715.1. Lineage (NCBI taxonomy): Bacteria > Pseudomonadati > Bacteroidota > Flavobacteriia > Flavobacteriales > Flavobacteriaceae > Flavobacterium > Flavobacterium kochi. The sequence goes on along the minus strand of NZ_JBLVPW010000039.1, from coordinate 30,886 downwards.
CCTCATTTTTTGATATTAAAAGTCAAAAACCATACGGTTATGGACATGTTTCTCTTCTTGTATCCTGATTTTTTTATCTGTCTTTAGTTCATATTCCTTTTCTTTCTCCCATAATCTGTACCAGCTAACAGCAGGTATCACACTACTTGAGTGCAATTCCAAACGAATAATCATTTTCTTGCCCGGTGGTCTCCCGTTATTTAAAATTGAACTTAATTCAGTTGGAGCTATTTTTATGTCCTCTGCAAAATTTTTCTGGACTTTATATCTCAACTAATATATTTTCTTAGGAAGTATGCAAAAGAGAGTTCTTCTCTAATGTTTTTCTGATTTCGCATAGTCTTCCATCTGGAATTGCAGTTGCTTGACACGTGCGTACAATGTCTGGCTATCGGTTCTTTGCTCCTTGGTCTTTTTTCTTGCCAGATTTAGCTGATCGGCAGCATCCTGTACTTGTTTGGGTGTAAGTTTGGTTCTAAAGATGAATGAATCGGCCTGTTCTTCAGGAGTGTATTTGCTGTTTAATTTATCTGTTTTCATATTTTATATTTTTCCAATAATCTTAATAGGTTTGTTCCTTCCAAAAATACCTGCAACGATGCATATGACTTTCGTACTTGTCCATATAATGTTTCTTCAACTCGATCTTGGGATGAAGCGAGACGCAGGCATCCACTCCATGCAATTTGACGGCTTCATGGCAGGCATAAGCGATTAGTATGGCTGAACGCTTGGAAGTTTCTAATGTTACTTGCTATATAGTGTTTTTATCATCAACTCCAATTAAAACAACTAATAGGTAAACTATTTTTGTCGCAAATTGCTGCCAAATTTATGACAGATTCCAAACTATAAAACAATGCAAAGCATTGAGAGTAAGATAGAAAAAACAGTAAATTCAAAAGGAAAGGTCTTTGTTGTTGCCAGAAGATTTGGATTTGAATACGAGCAAAGCGAATAAGCAAATAATACATATTTGTTTCAGCTCATTTCTTATAATAAATAAATACCACTACGAATTAATTATAATTTCAAAGTACCCTGTATCTTCTTTTCAATTAAATCCATAGATTCTTTTGCAACGCCCGCGTCTTTGGCATAAGATCTCCATTGTGATACAGCATCGGTCACCTGCTCTATAATTACAGCCCCATGTCTCAATCGGAATTCATTAGCAAGTTCAATCAAATGACTTTTTCCTGGATATACACCTTCCCTGGCTATAGTTGTACTGTGCATTCCATGTGATGAATTGGAATAAGTCAAATCATAAGCGGGTGCCAATTGCCATTTCCCTGCTGAATCCATCAGATAAGATATATTTTTACTGTGATCATCCCGGTTATGAGCAAAAACATTAAAGGCTGCTATCCTTAGTATTTTCTCATGCCCAGCGACGTCATTTTCCAATCGAAAAGTGGCATCCATCAAATTACCGTAATCCATGGTGCTGTATCTAAAGTTATCATTCAGCATACCGGCTGCCGACTGCAAATGCAATCGGTTATGCTCAGTTCGGTCAAATCGTTTAGTGCCAAAAAACACCTTTCCGGATTCGGTTTCAAATAACTTGCAGGGATTCATAATAATTCCGGCAGCTAGAGCCATTTTATGATAAGCATATTCTATTGGTGCTATGTCTGTTCTGTCATTTGATGATGGAAATTTAATAAGCCAATGTTCATAACCCTCCGGTAACGGTTCCGTACCATGAATCAAATGTCCGGTTCCTGGGTGATAGCCGATGAGTATCTTAGGTCTTGCTCCTCCCGATGAACCACCCATTTCATATAATTCATCAATTGCTAAAGAACTTGCTCCTTGCAATACTGCAGTCATTTCCTTAGAAATAGTATCTAACTCAATTTGTAATGTTTCTTGAAAGGAGGTTTCAATTTGAGGTCGATAAATCAACGCTCCCATTCCCTTTAAACCAACATAAGACAATCGCTGTAAAGGAGTGATATCTTGTATTAAAACACCTTTAGCAGTCAATGTTCTGTCCAATAATAAACGTCCCCATCCGTCAGGTAATGAATCCGAAAATACACCAAACAATCCTTCAAATGGTTGTGAGGACGCAGTGTATATGCCGTCATGTAATGGTAAATGAAAAGGAGAAAGTTCAAGTCCAGATTTGATGAATTCAGTATAATATTTAAAATAAATGCCTTTACCTTCCTTTATCAATTCTCCAACCTGCAGTTCTTTACCTCCAAAATCAATCGAAATTATAACTTTTTGAATGGGTTTCATTACTATCGGGTTTTATTACTGAATAATTTCTCTACAGTTCCTAAATCAGAATCAATCAGAAATACGGCTGTAAAATCGTCAAGCCTGTTAAAAAAATAAGCCAATTTCAATAGCGATTCCAGCGAAATTTGACCAGTTGTTTCAAAACGTTTGATGCTTCCAAAAGACACACCAGATCGCTTAGACAATTCAAGTTGTGATATTCTATTTTTTCTGCGCAATTGCTGGATCTTTAAAACCAGTTCATGCATAACAGCTGTTGGCGTTTTTGTGGCACTGTATTTAGACATACATACATATATAATATAGTATACAAATATACTAAAAATATACATGTATATATAATATATTGTATATAAATTACAAATAGATCGACAGCAAAAGGTAACTTGTTGTGACCCTGGCGGGACAATTTTCGAACCATTTTTTAGCTGATTTGAGAAAATAGAGTGGAGTGGAGTATTGAATTAGGAATGTTAGGTTGTAAATTATTATGATTCGAATGTCTTATCGCCAATAAAAGAGGCCGCTTTTTTGAACGGCCTCCTAGCAGAGTGGTTTAGTTTCCTTTAATATTTTGATTTGATTTATGAATTTGATAATTGTATTTAGATTCAACTTTTGTTCTTAAAATCAATCAATTTATGGATTCAGGAGTCTATATTTAGTTCTTTATAGTTTCAATGATTTTGCTTTTCCATTGTAAGTTATTGTTTTATTGAATTTAGTAGTACTACTTACGCCAGTTCCTTTTTTCTTATCTACAAGTACTATGTTGAATGTTCTGTTTCTAATCATGCCTTTGAAGCTGCCTTTTCTTTTACCAATAGTTAGCGTCTTTGATTGGTCGTTCCATTCTAGTTTAATGATTGAATATGCACCTTTTTCGTAGTTGTAATTATCGTTTTCATCTTCATATAAAGTGAATTCACCATCAGCTCCAGGGTAAATACGGATTTCGAGTTTATCCCATTTTTTCTCCTCTGCATATTGTACTTTAGGTCCCCAAGGCAAAATGGTTCCCTGTTTCACATAAAGTGGAATAATGTTGATTGGAGTTTCTTTGGTTACAGACTGTCCTCCATTTAATTTCTCTCCAGACCAAAAATCGAACCAGTTGGCACCTTTAGGCAAATACACTTCGCGACTTCCAGTTTTACTGAAATCTTCAAATACTTTATCCTCTTTTTTACCTGTGTACATCGGTGTTACTACAGGTGCTACAAGGAATGAACGTCCAAACATAAACTCATCGTTGGTATCGCGTACTTTTAGGTCATCTTCAAACATCAAAGGAAGAGCATACATGATAGATGCAGACTTACTGGTAACTTCCCATGCAGTTGAATAGAGGTAAGGTAACAAACTATATCGTAGATTGATATTTTTCTCTATGGCATCGTATGACCATACACCTGATTTCCCAAAATTATAAATCTCTCGAGGAATGTCGGTTCCATGCGAACGCATCATTGGAGTAAATGTTGCGAATTGTAACCAACGAACATATAACTCGCGAAATTCAGGATTATTTTCACCTCCATCTTTTTTCCAACGTCCGGCAAAAAAACCTCCGATATCGGCATTCCAATAGGGTACACCACTGAGTGAGAAATTTAATGCAGCAGGTATCTGGTGACCAAGTGTTTTCCATGTTGACTGAATATCGCCAGACCATGTATTGGCACCATAACGTTGCTGACCTACAAAAGCCGAACGGGTTAGAATAAAAACACGTTTATCAGAAGTCGTGGCTCTCTGATGGTCATACACTCCACTCACGTGCGTCAATGGAAAAGCATTCACCACCGAGCGATAGGAACCAAGAAAAGTTGGTTGATTAAAGTCTGCATCTTTGACATTGATATGATCCGGCTCCGATGAATCGAGCCACCATCCGTCAACACCTATCGAAAAGACCCCTTTATTCAGGTAATTCCAGTAAATGCCACGGGCAGTTGGATTGTATGGATCATAGGGTTTTGCACCAGATTTTGGGGGCCAGGTATCAAAATCAATTAGCATATTTTTCTCTTTAAACTCTGTAAATTGTTTTGTTTCTGGACCAAATCCAGGCCAAGCCACCACCATCAGATGTGCATTGTTTTTATGGACAAAATCAGCCATGCCTTTTGGATTGGGATAGGTAATGGGATCCCATGCCATCTGGTTCCAAAGGCTGTCTTTCCCCCAGTATTGCCAGTCCTGAATAATTCCATCCAACGGAACATTCAAGGTACGATACTTCGCCACCACATCCATAAGTTCTTGCTGATTTTTATAGCGTTCTTTCGACTGCCAATACCCATAAGACCACAAAGGAAACATAGGCGCTTGTCCTGTAAGGTCGCGCATTTGACCGACCACGCCATTAGCAGAACCGGCATACATAAAATAATAATCGGAACAATCTCCCAAAGATTCCATGGAAGTTTCCTGTACATTATCCGTGAAAGTCGTTGCTGCGTAGTTGTCCCAAAAAACCCCATATCCTTTACTTGACAAAAAGTATGGGAAAGCAACCTGCATATTGCCGTTTTTCAACACAACACTTTGGTTTCTTTGTTGCAACTTTCCATTTTGTAATTGTCCCAAGCCATATATTGCCTCGTCTTGATCCAATTGGAATGCCTGACGAACGGTAAAACTGTTTTTCTTCACATCCATGGTTGGAGTAAATTTTGTTCCGTAGTCCTTTTCGGTAAACAGAATTTTCCCGTTCAAATCAAGATATGTTACTTTTCCGGTTATTACGTTTAAATCAACTTCAATCTTGTCGGTTTTCATCGAAACGATATCTCCTTGTTGTTTGATTGTGAATTTTGTCTCCTGTGGTTTTTTATTCACCGACAGACTTTCTTTTTTGAAATTGACTCCCTCAGGTGATTTCAAAACACGGACGATATTCGGACTGTATAACTGGACTTCAACATCCATTGACTGAAGTTTGGTCTTTACACCTACAGCCGTTTTTTGATAATTTTGAGCTGCTAATGACGAAAAAGAAAACAACACAAGCAACAGAATGTACTGGTGATTTCCACTCAGAAATGCATTTTTCATTTGGTTTAATTTAAGTTAATCAATAATAACCAAAACTATTTATATCCCCTTAAATGAATGGGTACATTATGTTGTTTTTACAGGTACACTTAGTTGTTTATTTCCTTATAACAACTCATTATCAGCATTTCGTCCATTTTGGGCATATTTTGACGGGGTGACGCCAAAAGCTTCTTTAAAATATTTGCTGAAATATTTTTGGGTATTAAACCCAACTTTTTCGGCAACTTCGGCAACAGGATATTGCCCATGAACTAAAAGTTGCGCTGCACGTTTCAACCGAATGGAACGAATAAATTCCGAAGGGGCAAGACCGGTTATGGATTGCAATTTCTTATACAATACCGTTCGATCCATTGCCAATTCCTGACTAAACTGCTGAACAGAATAATCCGGATTATCCATGTTTTCTTCCATGCAGGCAAGTGCCTTTTGTATCAACTGTTCATCAATTGAGGTAATGGTAATCTCTTTTGGGTTCACCTCTAATTTATGCGAGAAGGCCGATTGCCGTTGATTTTTCTGGGCAATAAGTTTATCTATTCGAAGCAACAGCATTTCCAGATTAAACGGTTTCGACAAGTATTCATCGGCTCCGGATTGATACCCAGTCAGTTTGTGTTCTTCCGATGTACGGGCAGTCAATAATATCACCGGGATATGCGAAGTCTGTAAGTTCGATTTTATGCGCTTACACAATTCAAATCCATTGACTTTCGGCATCATCACGTCGCATATAATCAAATCAGGAGCCTTTGATAAAGCCAAAACTTCTCCCACTTCACCATCAGGAGCTTCATAAACATCATATTTGTGGGATAACTCCGTCACCAGAAAACGTCTCAAATCATCATTGTCTTCCACCACCAGAAGCTTTTCTTTCTTCGATGTTGTTGTAATGACCTGATTGTCGATTATATCCTCTGAAACAGCTACAAGAGTTTCATACTCTACTTTTTGGGGGACAAGATTAATTGGAATTTTAATGGCGAATACTGTTTTTATCATTGGCTCACTCTCAACAGCTATTTCTCCCGAATGCAATGCCACATACTCTTTCACAAGATGTAAGCCGATACCACTTCCTCCCTGGGTAGTCAAAGCCTGATAAAAACGATTGAACACATTAGGTAAATCTTTTTCAGAGATACCCGAGCCCGAATCGATAACCTCAAGCTGAACAATGCCGGAATTTTGATTCTCTATTGGTTGTGACAGTCGTACCATAATAGCCCCTCCTAGTGGAGTAAACTTAAAAGAATTCGAAAGCAGGTTATTGATTACCTTGTACAATTTATCATTATCAAAATACATGAATAACTCCGGCTTTTCGGATTGTATCGAAAAATCAATCCGGTTTTCCTGTGCCAGCTTGCCAAATAAGTCTTCGAACTGCTTTACAAAATCTACCAAATCGCCAAAAGTCAGATTCAGTTTCTCACCAGAAATTTCCAACCGTCGGAAATCCAACAACTGATTCACTAAATGTTGCAAGTTTAGTGCATGACGGTAAACTAACCGAATTCTTGATTCTATAACAGTCTCTTTTATTTCTTTCAATATCGATTCAAGCGGTGTAATAATCAACGTGAGCGGTGTACGGAATTCATGGCTGACATTTGTAAAGAAACTAAACTTCAGTTGATTCAGTTTTTCTTCGTTCTTCCGCATTAATTGGTGATTTGTCCATCGTTTATAATACGTCAGCGACAAGTAAAGCAACAGCAAGACGATTGCCAGAGACAAGGCATAGGCTATTGGACTTTTCCAAAAAGGAGGTTTAATAAGTATACTGATTTCGGCATACTCATTCGACCATTCTTTACTATTGCTGGCTGCCTTCACTTTTAGCACATAAGTCCCCGGAGTCAAGTTGGTATATGTAGCACTTCCAGTACCGTTTTGTGCCACTATTTCGCGCCAATTATCATCAACACCCTCAAGACGATAGCGGTAATAAGTCTGCGTAGGATTGACATAATTAAGTGCCGAAAAGTCAACACTTATAAAATTCTGATTGTAATTTAGCTCTAACCGATTGGTCGCAGCGACTGCATTTTTCAATATTGTATTGCCATCATAAGATTCACCCGGTTTCACTTTTTCTCCGAAAAGCATTAAACCGGTAAACAATGGTTTTTGCAATCGCTTAAAGGGCCAAGGCTTGTGCAGGTCAATGATATTAAATCCATTCACACCACCCATCAACAGCTGCCCCTTATCTGATGCAAAAGTAGCAGAAGGTGTAAATTCATTCTCAATCACCCCATCGTAATAATTGAAATTAGCAATAGAAAAACGAAGCTGTTTTCCTTTCGTATTCACCGCAATACGGGAAACACCTCCCGAAGTAGTAACCCATATCAGACCCTGCCTGTCTTTTACAATTCCTTTAATGCTGTTATTCACCAGACCATCATCTGTAAAAAGCGTATGCAGTTCTGCCCTTGACGGCTGCCAAACACTTAGTCCATCTTGAGTTCCAATCCAAACAATACCGCGTCTGTCCTTAAAAATACAGGTATATTGTTGGTTTTCATTCTTCAGGAGTTCTTTTAGAGGTTGACTGAGAGTATTCTTTTTATAATTATAAACAAACAATCCAGCGTTACTTCTCCCGATAAAAGACTGCTTATCAAATGGGATCAATTGAGAAACGGAATGTAAGGGTTCTCCGTTTAATACCAATTGCAGTGGCTGAAACATTCCATTCACAGGATTAAAAACAGCTAATCCACCGGATGTCGCCATTAACAAATGTCCAATTGGATTCTCCACAATGTATCGGCAATTTGCAACTAGCTGATCAACATGTTTAATTTGATTGTTTTGCAAACTATACACTCCTTTATTCCTAGTGCATATCCATATTCGGTTTCGGGAATCTTTTGTCATTGAAATACAATCAACATCGGCTGGTAATTCTTTGAAAGTGGAAAGTTTCGAGTTTACTTGTGAATAGCTGTACACCCCATTTTTTGTTCCAACCAGAATCGTCTGCTGTTCCGTTTCTTCAAAGCAGGTCACATCAATATCTTTCGGCTGTGTTCCGAAAAATGTTTTGCCTACATTCTTAAATTTAAATCGATCGGGATGGTAATACAATAACCCATGGTTAAAAGTGCCAATCCAGAGTCCACCTTGCGAATCGTTATAAAGCGTACTTGCTTCGGTATTTACTTCAGATCCGTCAACCAACTTAAAAGATGGAATAAATTGTTTTTGTTTCAGGTTTTTATCAATAAACCACAATCCCATTGCACAAGTCACCCATAAATTACCTTTATTATCCACAGAAACCGTATTCAGCCAATAGTTTGTTTGAAGTATTGTTGTATATGTTCGTTTTTGAATATCATAAGCTAACATGACACCACCTGCTCCGTTTCGTATCTGATACAATGAGTTGTCCGACTGGACCACCATGAGCGTGTTGTCATATTTCATTTGATCTTGTTTTGACAAAGAACTGGTCTTATACAACTCTTTACCAGTATTCAAATCGTAACAAACGATTAATCCAAAGCGATAAAACAAAAAAAGCTGTTGCCGGATGACGGCTATATCATAAAGTTGGTCTTTTATTCCGTTGGGAGTAGAAACATGTTTAAGAAAAACAGAAGTCTTCCCTTTTTGGGCATCCCTAAATAGCAGCTTGTCTGAAGAAGTAAGAATCCAATAATTCTGAGAAGCATCAAGAAAAAAGTCAGCAATTGGCTCACGAATATCCATAGAAAACAATACACTATCCGGTTTCAACACAAAACGTTCCTGCCTTATATCAATAAGCATCAACTTTCCTTTATCTTTTATCCATACATATTCTTTATCCACATAGCCATGGTGAAACCCTGAATAGCTTGTTAGTCGAGAAATATTATTCCCCTTTAGGTGGATGTATTTAAAAGAAGTTCCATCATAAATATTGGTAACTCCCTCAGTGGTAATCACCATTCGTCCGTCTTGAAGCTGCAAAATATTGCGTACCCTATTTTCTGAAAGCCCATTTTTACAATCGACTGATGTAAATACAAAGTGCTGCTGTGCCGTAGTAATTGCTCCAAAACACAAACACGACCAGAGTAAAATATAACGGCGAAGATAAATATTCATAATTTTTTAGTATGCATTCCAATTCCAAAAGTAGATTTAAACTCAAAAATAAGATATTAATTAATATGATTATCCGTTACTAATACCAAGTTGTTTCTAAATCAGCAATCATAATCCTATCGGATAGTTTGTCTCCAAAATATCTCCTATTGAATTTGTAAAAGAACTCGTCAAGATAATTCTGAACATAGTGTTGATTTACACAATTATGATGAATGCCTAAAAGTACTTTTTTAGCATTACTGATAGTTCTATTCACCCAAGGAAATATAGGATCAGTCCTAAAAGTTGTGGAGAAATGATAAACAAATTAGAATTGAAATTGTTAGATATAGATGTTAATAAAGATAGTATTGATGATTTGCTTGATGATGGAATAGAAAATCTGCTCACACTGCATGAATCCTATAAAGGAGGGGTTATGGGGACAGTCTAGAGATTTAATTGGTTTGATTTTTCCTAAAAATTTCACTATTTTAAAAAATGAGTTTCGGACCGGTAGGGCCAGTGAAATAGTTAGGGTTATATATTTATAAAAAATGATTTACGGTTAAATAAAAACGGGACAAAGAAGAAATTTTCTTCATTGTCCCGTCTAGTGACTCTGTCGGGACAAATTTCGAGCCATTTTTTAGATGATTTAAAGAAATTAGCAATATCGAATTCAATATAAATTTTTAGAGGTCGTTTTTTTGACCACGCACTAATTGCGGCAATCGGAGCGTGGAAAAAATATAAAACAGCCTTTGGCGTTCCATGATTTAAGGCAAAGTGATACTTCTTGAATTCAAAAGAGAAATTAAAGAAGTAATAGAAAGATTCTTTAACTGTAGTATAATTAAGATTTGAAATACATCAATTAAAACGAATGATTTACAGGATTTCAGGTTACGTTTTCATTAATTGTTTTAAACGACCTTGATACGATTGCCAATAATTTTTTTTTGTGGTCTCATTAAGAAAAGAAGCAGTTGTCAATTTTTCTACGGTATCAGACTGTGATAACATGAGGCTTAAAATATCATTAAAATTTTTTTCACTTATTCCTATCTTCTCCGCCAGTATAGCGAATTGTCGACTAATTTTTCCTTGAGCTAAATCTCGCGGTAGTAAGCCATCATCTAATGCAAAGTCTTTATCTTCTATGTGAATGCGACTATTTAATAGGTCATAAGCTGGGCTTAATCGATAATCTCCCATTGAAGTTTCAAGTATAGAAAAATTTTTAAAATGAGCATCACCATTTGAGAATAGATAATTGAACATCAGTATTCTCAACAGTTTAGGTGCTTCAAGCTTATAAGCAGGTAAATATTTCCGCATTAATTCAAATAGCTCTAAATAGTTCCCTAGGTATTTGTAATGTTCTCCATGTGTTTGTGGTGTTCTCTCAGCCAAGGAGGCAAAATCATCTTGGGCAAGTTTTGTTCCGTCTTCTTTTGCATCAAAACGTTTGGTAATATAGGCAGCCGAACCATCTTTAAAAAAAATCAATGCGTTTTCAGCAGTTTCAATTCCGTATACCTGACGTGCAATTTGCATTGTTAAGTGCTCGTTAGCGGGCATTTGGTCTGGTTTTTTACCTACACTGGGAATTGGTTTGAGAATATAGGTACCGCGCTCTGCTTCTTTAATTAGTCTTAACTTGTTTTTTTTAAGTAGTACAGAAAATTTTTCCTGCACTCCTGAAAGGGACATGCGCTTGCGGTTTTCTTCAAATATTTCATGTGTTTCCGGATTGGATGCTGGCGAATCATAAGGTAATATATGATCTACTTTTTTGCCTTGAAACACTCTATTCAAACAGGTTCTGCTATAGGTATGAAAACCTTCGGCTAAAGTACCAGGGCAGTATTTTATTTCAGGTAAACTCATTGTTTTTCTATTTTAATAACTCTAACGGCACCAATACTATCATTTTTTGCTGTAGCCATCAGTAATCCAAAATAATCATCTCGGTCAATTTTATTATAGGTACAGACCACTTGTTTGTTAGAGCCTTCCGGTAGCATATTGTAAAAAAAAGGAAATAATAATTTTGAATGAAATTCTTGTTCAACTTTAGGTAAAGTAAGACTTATACTTGGTTTTGTAGGGTCAGTCATCCAGGAATCATAATACCGAAAGGTAAAGGAACCATCATCGTGTTGGGTCAACGCACCAGCTTCTTCATCCTTGTATAGTATTTTAGCCTTTCTCATTTGTTATAGATAGATTTTTAACTTTTAGGCATACTTCTAGTCCTAGGACATCCGCTAACTTTCCTAAAGTAAGGAGGGTAGGGTTTCCTTTTCCGCTTTCAAACTGTTTTAGGGTTCTTAAGCCAACGCCTGATAATTCTGCTAAGGTTTCTTGCGTTACCTGAAGTGCTTCTCTGCGTTTTTTTATCGTTTTTATTAATTCATCAAAGTGCATTATACGGCTCTTTTTTATACAAATATATTGTAAATTTCATAAAAAACAACAAAAAGGGCGCTAAATTGCACTAAAGTGTGTGTTTTACTCTAATAATAGCTTTTATTTGTAGTTTGGTGCGTTATATTGCACTATATGTTTGCGTTATGATCCTTCCTTCTTAGATATTTTGATACAGCTATATTGGCTAACTTTCTTAAAAATCCCAAGACTTCTTCGCCCTGTTCTAATGTTAGATCTATACCTTCGGTTCTTAGCATTTCCAAAGCCTTTTGAGGAGTAATTTTTTCTCTTTTATTTTCTTCATTTTCCATTTTAACTACCTAATTTTCAATAACAAAAAATATTTTTACTGACTTTCACTAATTTGATATTAATTTCAAGTTCTATACAAAGATAGCGATGGTAATTTATAATTTAATGATAATTAGATGTTTGAAATGAATAAATGGAGACGATCTGATTATTTAACTATTTGTAAATAATTGATATTCAATTATTTAATTCAGTTCTAATCCAGTCAAGTCACCCTGTTAAACTTTTCGAACCGTAAGTATTTAATGAAATATATTTAGTAATTTTCAATTTGTATTGAATATAAAATAGAAAAAGGACAGAAACTTTATGAAAAGTTCTGTCCTTTATGGTGACCCTGTCGGGACAATTTTCGAATCATTTCTTAGATGATTTAAAGAAATTAGCAATGTCAGATAACGAATCTTTTTAATAAAATTTTACCGGTAGAATTTTACTTTTGTTAAATGTGATAAAGTTTAAATGAAATTTATTGTTCTTTTATTTAAATATCTGAATCCAGTATTATTTACATCCGATAACATAGTTTCTTAATTAATTTTCTTTAATTGAAAAGATTTTTTTATACTATTTGCAGCAATAAATACACTTATCATCATAAGAGCTGCTCCAGCTAAAAAAGGTGCTCCGGCAAATTGAATAGGAGCAGTGGGACTGGTAAACCAAGTAAATAAATTTGTCATTAATAACGGACCAATTATAGCCGCTACACTCATTAAACTGGTTAAAGCCCCCTGTAATTCCCCTTGCTCATTTTGAGGTATATTTTTGGAGATAATCGATTGTAGTGATGGTCCGGTAATGCCACCCAAGCAATAAGGAATTAAAAAAATAAACATCATCCAGCTTTGAGATGCAAATGCAAACAATAGGAGAGATAATGTATATAGAATTAATCCAACAAAAATGCATTTTTCATTTCCTATTTTAGGATTAATAATGCGAATTAAACCACCTTGAACAATAACCACCATTAAGCCAGCAGCTGTTAATGAAAGTCCAATAAGGGCATTACTCCAACCAAATTTTTCAATATTAATAAAAGTCCAAGTACTCATTACGGCATGATCTGCGATGTAAATAAATATTAAAGTAATAATTAACCCGCCCGAAAGACTTTTGTGTTTTTTTAATTGAAGTAAAGTGCCTAATGGATTGGCTCTTTTCCATTCAAATGGACGTCTATTTTCTGTGGCTAAAGATTCCGGTAAAACAAAATAACCATATATTACATTGATGAATGTTAAAATTGCAGCTGCAATGAATGGAACCCTTGGACCTAATTCACTTAATACCCCACCTAGTCCCGGGCCTATTATATAACCTAATCCAAAAGCAGCTCCGATCATCCCAAAATTTTGTGCTCTATTTTCATCTGTACTTATATCGGCAATATAAGCTGTAGCAGTTGTATAACTTGCTCCAAATATTCCAGCAATAATTCGACCCACAAATAACCATCCTATAGTTGGCGCTAACCAAAGAAAAATGTAATCAATTCCAAAACCTAATAAAGATAATAATAAAACAGGTCTTCGCCCATATTTATCACTCAAATTACCAACTATTGGGGCGCAAATAAATTGCATAATTGCGTAAGCAAAAATTAATAACCCACTCCATTGTGAAGCTTGACTAATATTTCCATCAATAAGTTGCTCAATTAATCTTGGGAATACAGGAATGATTATACTTAGACCAATAACATCTAGTAATAATGTAATGAAAATAAAACTGAGTGCCGCCTTACTGGTTGAAGCCATAGATTTTTGGTTGTTGTCAATTTAATATGATATAAAAATAACCTTTTTTTTGTGGGAGAATCAAGATTTAAAAATTTTAATACAATTCTCAATACCATAACATTTAATTACCGATCAATCTTGAATTGTTTTGGCAATCGAAGCACAAATCTATATGTAGTACCCTTTAACGCCAAAATCAAAGCTTTTTGAAAGCCGAATTGATTCGAAATATTTTAAATTTGTATTGGATATAAAATAAAAAAGGACAGAAACTTTATGAAAAGTTCTGTCCTTTATGGTGACCACGGTGGGATTTGAACCCACACGCCCTTGCGAGCACCAGCCCCTCAAGCTGGCAAGTCTACCGTTTCTCCACGTGGCCTTAAAAAAGAAAAGGTCAAGTAATAAATTACTCAACCTTTAGTGACCCGACTGGGGCTCGAACCCAGGACCCCATCATTAAAAGTGATGTGCTCTACCAACTGAGCTATCGAGTCAATGCTTCAAGGAAATTATGTGTTGATCACAAATTTGTGACCCGACTGGGGCTCGAACCCAGGACCCCATCATTAAAAGTGATGTGCTCTACCAACTGAGCTATCGAGTCATATTCTTTCCTTGAATGCGGGTGCAAATATAAGGACTTATTTTGGAGTTTTGCAAGCAATTTTATTATAAATTTGTCTTTTTTTAACAAAATTACTCAACACCTTAATTTGTAAGGTTTTATTCAGATGAAAAAAATTATATTATTAGGTTATATGGGTTGTGGTAAGTCCACAATTGCAAATAAGCTGTCAAAAATTATCGAAATTCCTTTTGTAGATTTGGATAAAAAGATCGAAGAGAAAATAAATTTGTCTATTAATGATGTTTTTGAAAAGCATGGAGAAATTTATTTTAGAAAGCTAGAGCACGAAGTTTTTGTCGAATTATTGGATTCTCCCGACAACTTAATTATAGGTTTGGGCGGAGGAACGCCTTGTTATGCAAATAATCATGAGTTGCTAAAAGATGATAATGTGGTGTCTGTTTATCTAAAAGCTTCAATAGAGACTTTATTTAATAGATTGGTTCATAATAAAAGCAAACGTCCTCTTATTGCCAATAAAAGTGATGACGAAATGAAAGAGTTTATTGCAAAACATCTCTTTGATAGAAGTTTTTATTACAATCACGCGCAGCACAAGGTGATTGTCGATGATAAGACAATCGACCAAACGGTTGCGGATATAGTTAATATCCTAGCTTAAATAAGCGTAATTGTCTCCGCTTTCATCAAAAACAACTTGTACATGCTCCAGTAGGGAAGTGGATAACGATATTCCTTTAAAATCGGCTTTTACAGGGTATTTCTTGTGGTTTCTGTCTACAAGGACAGCTGTTTTGAACTTTTTTAAAGGAACGTCAATAAAATGCCTTACTGCATAGATCAATGTCGTGCCTGAGTTTAATACATCATCAACAAGGACTAAGCCTTTATTTGCGTATTGTTCTTTTGATAAAGAGGTGTGAATTGGTAATTCGGGATTTTGCTTGTTGATTTGGACTTCACAAAGCGAAACTTTAAGAGGAGAGATGGTTTTCAGGGCCAGGGCTATTTTTTTTGCAAAAGTAAAACCGTTAGTGGCAATTCCGGCAATGACAATTTCCTCCTCATCTACAAAGGTTTCATAGATTTGGTAAGCAATTCTTTTTATTTTATGCTCAATTTCCTGATTCGTTAAGATGATATTTTTGCTCATTATTTTAGTTTAAAGGTTTAAGGTTTTAGAGATAGATAGCGATAAAAGAAGTGTTTTTAGTTTTAATCTACATCTTCCTCATTTTTAATCTCATTCCCGAATTCATCAATATCTCTTCTGTCTTTTTTGGTAGGTCTTCCTGTTCCGTTTTTTCGATAATGTTCTTTCGATAATTTTAGAAGCTCCAAATGTTGATAGGCTTCTGCCGGGGTGTCATTTCTTCTGTAAATATCGACCAATTTAGCCCCGACACGATTTTCAGGGATGTCTAATACAGTGATGATTTGTGTGATTTGGTCTTTCCGGAACGTAATTTTATCTGTAGGAAAAACTTCCTTTGAAGGCTTGGCAACAAGGCCATTTACGGTAATATGATTCTTTTTACAAGCCTCAGTTACCATGTTCCTCGTTTTGTAGTATCGAACGCACCATAAATATTTGTCTATTCTCATAAATTTTCTAAAATCGGAGTTAAATAGTTTACAAAAATAAATCAATATTGTATCTTGCGCACTTAAAAATTAGCTATAATGAACAAATTTAAGTATTATTTTATTTTATTAATTACAACAATCTCTTTATTTTCATGTTCGAAGAATGATACCCCTACAGTTGAGCCACTTAGAGATTATGCAGTACAATATGCTAACGATAATACTGATATTGAAGAATATTTAAAAACAAGTTATATAACAGTTATAGATCATCCGGGATTTGCAGACGATCAGGATGTAGCTATTGCAAAGATACCGGCAGGAGGAACTCAAAAATCAATTTGGGACCAAACGACCTACGAACTTAAAAGCAGAGATGTAAGCTTGCATGGTATTACCTATAAATTATATTATTTGGTATTGAGAGCTGGAACTGGAACAGCACCTTGTAATGTAGATGGAGTATTAACGTCTTATAAAGGAGAATATTTACAACGTGCAACTACAGCTGGCGTTGCCGCAGTAACTTCAACTCCCTTCGAAGAAGTTAAGTATCCTCAATCTTTTTTAAGTTTATTCAGTACGATAACAGGGTGGGGAGAAATATTTCCACAATTCAAAACAGGTACCTATAGCTCTAATGCTGATGGAACAGTAACTCATGATGGTTTTGGCGCGGGTGTAATGTTCATCCCTTCAGGATTAGCATATTATGCTTCTGGAAGTGGAATTATTCCTGCTTACGCTCCTTTGGTATTTAGTTTCAAGTTGTATGAGATGAGTAGATTAGACCAAGATGGAGATGGTGTTCCATCTTATCAAGAGGATTTAAATGGTGATGGCTACATGCGTATATTAGCAACAGGAGTTGTAAATCCCGATGATATGGATGGAGATGGAGTTCCTAATTTTGTAGATGTAGATGATGATGGAGATAATTATACCACTAAACTAGAAATTAAAAATCCAGCTACTGGATTGCCTTACCCCTTTGCAGATATTCCAAGTTGTAACGGGAATACAACAGATCCTACAAGAATCAAAAAGCATTTAGATAAAACCTGTCAATAATAAAATTGTGACGGTAAATAAAAAATCCCATTCTTAGCAGAATGGGATTTTTTTATATTCAGAAAATTAATTAAATTATTTTCTCTTAACAACTCTTTCTACAGCTTCAACAATTGCTTGATTGTTCAGTTTGTATTTTTCCATTAATTGCTCTGGTGTTCCAGATTCCCCAAAACTGTCATTTACTGCTACAAATTCTTGTGGAGCTGGGCTATTTAATGCTAATACTCTAGAAACGCTTTCGCCAAGACCACCAAGAATATTATGTTCTTCAGCAGTAACGATGCATTTTGTTTTTGCCAATGATTTTAAAATTGCTTCTTCATCCAATGGTTTGATTGTGTGGATATTGATCACTTCAGCTGAAATACCTTTGGCTTCCAAAGCTTCAGCAGCAATAAGTGCTTCCCAAACTAAATGTCCTGTAGCGATAATAGTTACGTCTGAACCTTCATTTAAAACAATTGCTTTTCCAATTACGAAAGGTTCGTCAGCTGGCATAAAATTAGGAACAACCGGACGGCCAAAACGTAAATAAACAGGGCCTTGGTAATCTGCAAGTGCTAATGTAGCTGCTTTAGTTTGATTGTAATCACAAGTATTGATTACAGTCATTCCGGGTAACATTTTCATTAATCCGATGTCTTCAAGGATTTGGTGTGTTGCACCATCTTCACCTAACGTTAATCCTGCATGTGAAGCACAAATTTTTACATTTTTCTCAGAATAAGCAACGGATTGGCGAATTTGATCGTAAACTCTTCCTGTAGAAAAGTTAGCGAAAGTCCCTGTAAAAGGAATTTTTCCTCCAATAGTTAAACCTGCTGCAATTCCAATCATATTTGCTTCAGCAATTCCAATTTGGAAAAAACGCTCCGGATGATTTTTTTTGAAATCGTCAAATTTTAATGAACCAATTAAATCGGCACAAAGTGCAACAACATTTTCATTAGTTTGACCTAATTGGGTCATTCCCGCTCCAAAACCTGAACGTGTATCTTTACTTCCTGTATTTGTATATTTTTTCATTATTCTTTTTAATTGAAAGATTAAAAAATTGAAAAGATTAAAAATTCTGCAATCAGAAATCGTTAATCTTTAATCTTAATTCTAGTAGTCAGTTTCGTCTTCTGAATAGTTTTGACCTAAAGCATTTTCCAGTTGTGCGTCATTTGGCGCTTTACCATGCCAAGCATGACTGTACATCATAAAATCTACACCATTACCCATTTCAGTATGCAACAATACACAAACTGGTTTTCCTTTTCCAGTTCTTGATTTTGCATCATTCATTCCGGCAATAATAGCTTCAATGTTATTTCCTTTTTCAATTTCCAAAACGTCCCAATCAAAAGCTTCAAACTTAGCACGGATACTTCCCATACATAAAACTTCGTCTGTAGTACCGTCAATTTGTTTTCCGTTAAGGTCAATTGTAGCAATAAGATTGTCTACTTTTTTCGCAGAAGCATACATAATTGCTTCCCAGTTTTGACCTTCTTGTAATTCACCATCACCATGAAGCGTGTAAATAATATGGTTGTCACCATTTAATTTTTTTGCTTGTGCAGCACCAATCGCTACGGATAATCCCTGTCCAAGAGAACCTGATGCAATACGTACTCCAGGTAAATCGTCATGAGTGGTTGGATGTCCTTGTAATCTTGAATTAATAAGGCGGAAAGTAGCTAGTTCTGATACTGGGAAATAACCGCTTCTCGCTAAAACGCTATAGAATACTGGAGAAATATGTCCGTTTGAAAGGAAGAAAAGATCTTCTCCAATTCCGTCCATATCAAATCCTTCTTTGCGTTCCATCAAGTTTTGGTACAAGGTTACAAGAAATTCAGTACAACCTAGAGAACCTCCTGGGTGACCTGAGTTTACGGCGTGAACCATTCGAAGAATATCTCTTCTGACTTGGATAGTTAAATCGTTTAATTGTTGTGTGTTAGGCTTCATTTTGTGTGTAAAAGTTAAACTGCTGCAAATGTAATTTTTATTTAGGGTTACAGCAAACGTTTTTTTGAATATTTAATGAACATTAGAATACAATTTGAGATTATCTGAATGAATCACTCAGATCATAATTATCCATAAAAAAAGCCCGCATAGGCAGGCTTTTATCAAATGCAGAAACAGCATGTAATTGCTGTTCCCCAATTAAATTTCATTCTAAGTATTTGTAATCGCATCTGCTTTATAAGCTTGTCTGTTGATGGCAGATAAAGCAATTCCTGTTAATGCGGCATCCGTTTTTTTCTCCTCATCAAGAGTCAGAGCCAAAAGATTTGCGGCTTTGTCTTCTCCTAATGTTTTAGCAAAAGCATGTAGCGTGCCATAAGTGGCAATTTCATAATGTTTTACCTTTTGATCTGCTGCAATAAGTCCAGCATCCCGTACCATACCAATATCGGTTTCTTTAATAAGACCATCAGCCTCTTTCAGTATACCCTGCATAGCATCACATTTTTTTGCTGTCGGGTTAATACCAGTTACTTCAAATATTTTTTCTAAACGTGATACATGTTCTTGTGTTTCAGCGATTTGATCTTTTAATGAATTGACTAGTTCTGGTGAGGAGGCATTTTTCACCATTTTTGGTAACGTTTTAGTCAATACTTTTTCTGCCCAATAAATGTCTTTCAATCCAACTTCAAATAAATCTCTCAATCCATGTGCGGCATTTGATTTTGCTTGAACAGCTCCTTTAAAAGGTTCGTTTTTACTACTTTCAGTTCTCATAATAGTTGTTTTTTAAGATTAATAGTTACAAGTAAGACTAAATTTGTTGCTTGTATCTTGCAAACTCACTACTTACTTTTTTACTAGTATAAAAGTAGACAAACTATAATTCAATCAATTGTTAATTAACTAATTGTAAATACGAATAATATGATTTTTTTCGAAATTTAATCTGCTGTTTCGACTGTTTTAGTACTGTTGTCCGCTTTGTTTTAGCAACCAATTTTATTTTGAAGATTACTCCAACCGCCACCATTGTACGCTTTTGTAAATCCGTTTGATTTTAAAATGCTTTTTGCAGAAGCGCTTCGCATTCCGGAGGCACAACAGGTAATTATAGGTTGTTTTTTGTCTTTTAGTTTAAATAGGTTATCCTTTAAAGTATCAACCGGAATATTTACCGAGTCTTTTATGTGTCCTGCTGCATATTCTCCTTTGCTTCGAACATCCAGTATTATGGCTCCTTGTTTTACTAAATCGGCATAATTTACTTTTGGACCAAATCCGAATAGATTTTTGAGTGTGTTTATCATTGTTTTTTAATTTGAGATTGATTATAATTTACATCTAACCAGGAACCGCCATTATAAGATTCAATTCCATGTTCAGCCAGAAAAAGCTGTGCTTGTCTGCTCCGGTTTCCTGATGCGCAACAAAGCACCAGCGGTTTTTTTAAATTTCGTATTTCTTCTATTCTTTGTGGAATTTCATTCAAGGGAATAGTAATGGAATTGGCCACATGACCACCCCTAAATTCAGAATGAGAACGCACATCGACGATTGTTCCGTGTTTTTCTTTGATTATTCTTTCTATACTCATTTTTATACTTTTAATTAATAACTAGGTCCAATGGCTTTGACTTAATTATGACGCAAAAGTAAAGCAAGAATAGATGCTCCACAGTAACTTTTGTTACACAATAACCGTTTTATTTTGTCTTCTTGTTTTTAAAATATTTTATGGTTTCTAGAATGATAAGAATAACAATAGCTCCTAAAATAGACGGTATAAAATGATTGTAATTGGTAATCTCAAAATTAAAAGTCTGTCGTAACGAAGGAATTGAAATAATTAACAACAGCATAATTACAGCGGTTAAGAGAATTGGAATTGTAATCGGGTTCCTTTCGGTTATTACGGATATGATGTTTCTAGTTTTTGAAATATTGGTCAAAATGATAAAAATATTCCCAAGTAGAAGTGCGGAAAAAACGATAGCCCTTACTTCTCCTTCGGGATATTCTTTAAGTTTGGAAAATAAATAAACAGAAAAAATCATGGACAACAATAAAAAGCCCTGCATAACACTCCATATAATCTTTCTTCCGCCGAAAAACTGTTCGTTCGGATCTCTGGGAGGATGTTTCATGATTCCTTTTTCTTCTTGCTCTGATTCGAATGCAATAGAACAAACCGGATCATTTATCAATTCCATAAAAATAATATGCAAGGGCATAAGCAGTAATGGAATTGACGTGTTAAATGCAGGTAAAAGGGTAAGCCCGATTATAGGAATATGAATGGAGAGAACGTAAGACATTGCTTTTTGCAAATTATCAAAAATTCTTCTTCCGGAACGTATTGCGGAAACAATTGATGCAAAATTATCATCCAGTAAAACGAGTGAGGAGGCTTCTCTGGCGACATCCGTTCCTTTATTTCCCATGGCGATACCAATATTGGCGGCTTTTAAGGCTGGCGCATCATTCACTCCGTCACCTGTCATTGCCACGATTTCATTATTGGCTTTCAAAGCCTGGACAATCCTCAGTTTTTGTTCAGGGACTACGCGCGCAAAAACATTGGTATTGCTTATTCTTGATTTTAGTTCTCCATCACTCATTGTATTTAATTCATCACCAGTAATAATTTCATTACTGGCGTCAAGGCCTATCGCCAGTGCAATGCTTTTTGCTGTAGCAGGAAAATCGCCGGTTATCATAATCACTTTTATACCAGCTTCATTGCATTCTTTTATGGCTTGTGGAACTTCCGGACGAATGGGGTCTTCCAAGCCAATAAGGCCAAGAAAATTAAAATCAAATTCATGCTGTGAATCTGGAAGCTGTTCTTTATGATGAGCCGCATTTGCAACCGCAATAACCCGATATCCTTGTTTGGCCATTTGCTGCAGGGCGGAAAAATGTTTTAACTTTTCTTCTTCATTCATTTTGCATAGTTTAAAAATAGCCTCAGGGGCTCCTTTGGCAGAAACTGATATTGAATTTTCAGTAACATTTTCCGTAACGCGGGTCATGGCCAGTAATTCCCGGCTCAATGGATATTCTTTTATGAGTTTATGTTCTGGTTTCTTTTGCGAAATTATTTCTTCATGTGTTTTGTAAATGGCCTGTTCCATAGGGTCAATCGCATCCTTTCTTGAGGCATAATGTGCGGCGACAACCAAATTGGAAATCTGATTTTGTTTCTCATGAAAAATGCTTTTCAGGACGATTTCCTGACCATCATATATAGAGGCGATCTCCATTTTATTTTGGGTAATGGTTCCCGTTTTATCGCTGCATAAAACAGTTGCTGAACCCAACGTTTCAATTGCCGAAGGTTTTCTGGTCAGTACATTTTTTTTAGATAAGCGCCAAGCTCCCAAAGCCAGAAATACGGTGAGAATAACGGGAAATTCCTCGGGTAAAATGGACATCGCAGCGGCAAGCCCGTTCAGTAATGCTTGAATAAAATTCCCTCTTGTAAAATAAAATGTAGCAATGATACCAATGCTGATGAAAATACCAATCAGAAATAGATTCCTAATCAACACTTTCATTTCTTTTTGCAATCGGGTTTCGTCTTCTTCAATGCTTTGTAAAGAGATTCCAATTTTTCCAAACTGTGTTTTTGTTCCGGTAGCAAAAACCTTCGCAAATCCTTTTCCCTGCACCACGAGCGTTCCGCTGAAAACTAATCCATGAGAATCGGAAGCATCCGTCGCTACGTTTTTTGTAACTGCGACTGATTCTCCAGTCAGCAGCGATTCGTCAATTGTTAGGTTTACCGTGTCGAGCAATTTCGCATCAGCGGCAATCCGATCCCCTTCATTTAACAGAATAATGTCTTCGGGAACTACTTCACGCCCGGGGATTCGGATTTCTTTTCCGTCCCGAATCACCAAAGCACGTGGTGAAGACAATTTTTTGAGCGCTTCTAATGCTTTTTCAGTTTTCTGATATTGGTAAAAAGTGATGAAAATGATAACGAAAATGGCAGAAAGTAAAATAATGCCTTCTCTGTAGTCGCCCAATAGGATGTAAAGTACACCACAGCTGATCAATAAAATGAACATCGGTTCTTTCATGACTTCCAAAGCAATACGCCAAATGGATTTGGGTTTTGCTGATGGCAATTCATTAAAACCAAAAACTTTCAGTTTTTGCTGGGCTTCCGCTGTATTTAATCCTTCCGTCATGATGAATAGAATTAGGAATTATAGTTCTCTTTTTTAAAAACTCCATCGGCCTCTGATATAGATCTGCGTTATTAAATTTTTAGAAGAGTTTATTTGCTCTGGAAAAAAAGACTGTACCGTAAAGTCCAGATCGAAATTGGTCGCGACATTCCATGCGTAATTGGGAACAAGAATCAATGTGTTTTTTTCTGGCGAATAAATAAACGAAAAGTTGAAAGAGGCGATAGGAGAAATCGTTTTTATCATAGTTGTGTAAAAATTATAGCGAAACGGGAACAGCGATTTTGCGGACAAATTAGTGTTGTAAAAACTTCCGTTGGCTGTAAAAATATTCGTCGGATTGCTGTTGTATAAACCGGCAATCGAAATGTACCAATCGTTCTTGAAAGTTTGGTCAGCCCTGATAGAAAAGCTAAAGGTTTCCGATGCGTCCAAACTATTTTTTTTGGAATAAAATAACTCATTTCACCTTTGAAACCAGCTTCTTTGATATTTCCCGCCCAACCGCTACCGACAACATAATCGGTTTGGTACATTCCGCCCAAGAACAGAAAGTCATATTTCCATTTGTTAAATTTATATAAGAAAGCAGCAGTGTGCTCGTCTTTGTTTTTTCCAGGTCTATAGGCCAGTTCCAAAACTGCATTGTTCTTAAGATTGCGCTGGATTTTTTGTTTTTTATTATCTCACGGATTTTACAATCCGTGAGATTTTTTTCGAAGGAATCTCGTTCTTGATTATTTTAGAATGGCTTCGAGCTTATCAAAAGATTCGTTCCAGCTTACATTAGTTAAATCGATCATTTTTCCTGATGGAATCCCTTCGTGAATTAGAGTCATTTTTGTTTTATCATCATGCTCTTCAAATGTAACCGTTATTTGTAGTTCTAACGGGAAACCTTCCATTCCATAATAGGTTGCCGGAACTATATTTCCTTTCTCATCTGCAAATGAATCGGTAAATACAATTTGCTCCATGGGAACAATTTCGGTAAAGATTCCGGTGCCCCAAAAGTCCCGACCTTCAGGTGATCGCATACAGTAAAGATATTTACCCCCGACTTTAAAATCCATTTTGCAAAATGGACAGGTAAAATTTTTGGGTCCCCACCACTTCATGAACTTTTCAGGATTTGTCCAGGCTTCCCAAAGAAGTTCTCGAGTTGTGTCAAATTCTCTTATAATTACGAGTTTTTGCTTGTTGGATTCAGGAGTCATTGTTGTCTGATTTTTTGTTTCCATTTTTATAGTTTTTAATTGTTAGACTGATATTATTTAGAGCACATAAAATTAGATAAAATTAATTATAATTAGTTGTTAATTAAATGTTTAAAAGTTTTTTCTACTTAACGATGCTGGAAAAAATAAAAGGTATATTTCTAGATTATAATCTAATTTTTTAGGTGGAATTAGTGCGGTCGCATTTATTATAAGTGCAGTCTATTGCCTGATTTTATGGTGGGAAATCCATTTTTAAAATAAGATTTTTAGTTATTTTATAATAGACTTAAATTCAGATTTGAAACTGTTTGGCTGTGTTATTGAAGAGCTATTCTATCATAGTAATCGAGTTTTGTTTTTTTTAATAGTTTTATAAAAATGGCTACCGTGAATATTTTTTTTGTAATTTTAATACTTAAAATTTATTATAAACAATTAAAAATCAAATAGTTATGATTAAGTTTTTTGTAATGATAGCAATCGCTATTTGCTCTTTAGGAGTTGTAGCCCAGGAAAACAAAACGCAGGATTCCAAAATGGAAAAAAGGAAAAATCATGTAATGATGAAAGATGGCAAAATGATGATGGTGAAAGACGGCAAAATGATGATGATGGATAAAGACATGACCATGACAAATGGAGCTGTGGTTTCTCCAAACGGAATGGTAAAGATGAAAGACGGGAAAACCATGATGATGAAAAATGGAGAGATGATGGACATGAGAGGTATGATGATGGAAAAGAAAATGAAAGACCATCAGATGATGAAAGATCATGTAAAAATGAAAGATGGCAAAATGATGATGATGAAAGACGGTAAAATGATGATGATGGAAAAAGACAAAATCATGACAAATGGAACTGTCGTTTCTCCAAACGGAATGGTAAAGATGAAAGACGGGAAAACCATTATGATGAAAAACGGAGACAAGATGGACATGAATGGAATGATGGAAAAAAGAAAAACGGAAAAAAACGGGTATTGATTTAATAAACGAAGATTTAGCGGAAAACAAATTCGTCTAAGCAGTCTTAAACGAGTTTGTTTTTAGGGCCCCATAAATTGTATCTGCCTTTTTTGGGGCTATTTTTTGGGATAGCAAAGCCATATTCGATTATTTCGTCAATGACAAATTTTTTGAAGGTGCGCCATTTTTTAGTTTGTATTGATTTGGGGAATATTTCTTTTTTGTAATATCTAAGATACTGGAAGCTTCTGAACAATACTAATTCGGCAAAACCTTTATCTTTTTCTCTGACAGATCTCATTAATTAGAGACTAAATGGAAATATATAGTAGCATAATGTATTGACAGTCAGTATTTATTGTTAAATTTAATGTTCTTATTAACTTAATTTAATTAAACATGAAAAAAATTTTCTCAATTGTATTGTTGATCGCTACTTGCATCACTTACGCACAAAAAAAAACTAATGGGACGATTTATGTAGAGCATCCCGCAATTAATTTAGTAGAAGACATGACACAAGCGTATGTCAATGGCGATGCTGACAAAGTCGCAAGTTTTTTAGCCGATGATTTTAAATCCTATAATGGCGCAAGTTCTGATAAGGATGATCAAGGAAGTGATAAAGCTTCTTTTTTAAAAGAGGTGAATTTTTGGAAAGATAATGTTGATTATTTAAGTATCAAAAGATCGCAAGGCGCTTATCCGGATGCTTTAGAATACAAAGAAGCCAATAATAAAGATGTAGTTTGGGTTCAAACCTGGGAAGATTTAAAAGGAGTACATAGTAAAACCGGTGTGAAAATAGATATGCCTTTGCATCGGTTGTTTATAGTTGATAAAAACAATAAAATTAAAACACTTATTAAGTATGCAAATAATAGCATTTTTGATGAAATTGGGAATAGTTTTAATGACAGAGAAAATGGTGTCATCTATAATCATCATGAAAATATTAATGACGTGCGAAAAATGATTTATGCTTTTGAAAATAAAGATTTTGATAAGGCCTATAGTTTTTATGACGAAAAAGCAGTTTTTAGCGATATCAATTCACCAGTGGGCAAAAGTATAACCTTAGCGGAACAAAAAGCAAACGATCAAAAGCTTTTTGAAAAATTTGATTTAACCAGTATCGATATGGTTGGGTATCCTGACTATCTGCATTACGAAATGGGTGATGCAAGAGTTGTACAATCGTGGTGGAATTTTAGATTAACGAGAAAATCAGATAAGAAGAAAATTGTTTTGCCAATATTCTTCATTGATAATTTTAATGATAAAGGCAAAATAACTTCTGAGATAGCCTACTACAGTGAAAAAATGCTGGAATAATGGAATGAATTTTTTAAAGATAACGTCCTAAAATAAGTTGTGTTTTAACCAGCTTGTTTTAGGACATTTTAATTTTTAAAAACGTAAATTTGATTGTAATTCCTGATGCTTTGGTAACTGCTGCGTCTTTTATTTCAGAAATAAAGGTTTCTTCAACTCTGAAAACGCAATGTCTATAGCCAAAAAGCCCAAGCCGGACTTCCAAATCCCCGTCAAAGGGTGGTGAAAATCCTTGCATTTTTTTTCCGGGGATGGCAGCCAATAAATCGACGCTCCTTTTCAGTTTGTCACGCCCAAATTATGAATTTTGAAAAGATTAATTTGATTCAAAAAGGGCTTTGGAGGCCCCTGCAAAATTAGAATTCCCAAATCTTAATTAAAATTTTAAATTATGTAATTATCTAATTTTCAAATTAGCCTATCTTTGCCGTCCCGAACGGTCGGGAGAAAAACGTGTTTATGAAGTTTGATTTATTAAAAAAAGATCCGCAGTCCAAAGCCAGAGCGGGAAGTATTACCACTGATCACGGTGTGATTGAAACCCCAATTTTTATGCCTGTCGGTACCGTTGGTTCCGTAAAAGGTGTGCATCAACGGGAATTGAAAGACGACATAAACCCCGATATTATCTTGGGAAACACCTACCATTTGTACTTGCGACCACAAACCGAGATCCTAGAGAAAGCGGGTGGTTTGCATAAATTCATGAACTGGGACCGCAATATTTTGACGGATTCAGGTGGTTACCAGGTGTATTCACTTTCAGCCAACCGAAAAATTAAGGAGGAAGGCGTGAAGTTCAAATCGCATATTGACGGTTCGTATCACTTTTTTACACCGGAGAATGTAATGGAAATTCAGCGCACCATTGGCGCCGATATTATCATGGCTTTTGATGAGTGTACGCCGTATCCATGTGATTATAACTACGCAAAACGTTCGATGAAAATGACTCACCGTTGGTTAGACCGATGCATCAATCATTTAGACACCCAGCCCTTTAAATACGGTTATGAGCAAACATTTTTCCCGATTGTTCAAGGAAGTTGTTATAAAGATTTACGCCAGCAATCGGCAGAATATATTGCTAATTCAAATCAACAAGGAAATGCTATTGGTGGACTTTCGGTAGGGGAACCTGCAGAGGAAATGTATGCGATGACGGAAGTGGTTTGTGAAATTTTACCAGAAGACAAACCGCGTTACCTTATGGGTGTCGGAACTCCGATAAATATTCTAGAAAATATTGCCCTTGGAATAGACATGTTTGACTGCGTGATGCCTACGCGTAACGCCAGAAACGGAATGTTGTTTACTGCGAATGGTTCGATTAATATCAAAAACAAAAAGTGGGAAGATGATTTTTCTCCAATTGACGAAATGGGAATCACTTACGTTGATACGGAATATACGAAAGCGTATCTGCGTCACCTTTTTGCCGCCAATGAATACCTGGGAAAACAAATTGCCACAATACACAATCTTGGATTTTACATGTGGTTGGTTCGTGAAGCGAGAAAACATATCTTAGCAGGCGATTTCAAACCTTGGAAAGAAATGATGGTGAAGAATATGAACCAAAGATTATAATTTAGACATTAGGTTTTTGGGTATTAGGTTTTAGGAACCGATACACAATGCCAAAAATACCCAACATCCAAAAGAATGACGATAATTGACAAGTACATCCTAAAAAGATATTTAGCCACTTTTGCGGTTATGTTGTTGATGTTTATACCTATTGGGATTATTATAGATGTTTCGGAGAAGATTAATTTCATGATCGAAAACAAAATCCCATTTATTGAAATTGCGATCTACTATTATAATTTCACAGTTTATTTCGCCAATTCGTTATTCCCAATTTTTTTATTTTTATCGGTTATCTGGTTTACTTCAAAACTGGCTAACAATACAGAGATTATTGCCATTTTAAGTTCTGGGATTTCTTTTACCCGTTTTTTAAGGCCCTACATAATTGGAGCTTCTATAGTTTCGGTTTTTGTTTTATTAATGGGGTTTTTTGTTGTTCCTGCTGCCAGTGAAGGGTTTAATAACTTTAGATACACGTATTTAAAAACAGGTGGAAAAGAAGCGATGCGGGGAGATGACACGGATGTGTACCGACAAATTAGCGATACGGAATTCATTTATGTAAATAGCTTTAATACGTTGTCAAAGACTGCTTTTAATTTTTCACTGGAAAAATTCAATAAAGAGAAACTGGTCTATAAAATTTCGGCAAGTAGAATAAAATGGAATCCAAAGGCGAAAACCTACACCATGTTTGATTATACAAAAAGGACGGTAGGGGAGAATGGAGATAAAATTGAAAAAGCGCCTCAAAAAGATGCCCGTTTTAGTTTTGATTTAGAAGATTTGGCTCCTGTGGTATATATCGCTGAAACATTAAGTTTGAATAAACTGATTAAGTTTATAGACAAGGAAAAAAAGCGTGGTTCTTCTAATATCAATGTATATTTAGTAGTATTATATAAAAAATTCAGTATTCCGGTTTCGGCATTTATTCTAACCATTATTGCGGTTTCGGTTTCGTCGATGAAACGCAGAGGCGGGATGGGAATCAATTTGGCGATAGGAATTGCCTTAGCGTTTGCATTTGTCTTCTTTGATAAAATCTTTGGTGTATTGGCCGAAAAATCAAGTATTCCACCCATGCTGGCAGTCTGGTTGCCTAATTTTGCATTTGGAATTTTAGCCATTTATTTATTACGAAATGCAAAACGATAAATTAAAGAGTTACATAAACCTGCATTTTATTGTTTTTATTTGGGGTTTTACCGCTATTTTAGGTGCTCTAATCACTATTACAGCTGATGCTTTAGTTTGGTATCGGATGTTTTTTGCCAGTGTATTTTTGTCATTGTTTATTGTATTCAAAAAGAAATCATTTAGAATTCCCTTAAAATCCTTCGCAAAATTAATTTTTGTGGGGTTATTGATTGCATTGCATTGGATCTTTTTTTTCAAAGCAATTCATGTTTCAAATGTTTCCATTACGCTTTCAGTTTTCTCGTTAGGTGCTTTTTTTGCGTCGGTACTAGAACCTATTTTTTATGGCAGAAAAGTGCTTTGGTATGAAGTTTTTTTTGGACTCATTATCATTGCCGGATTGGCACTGATAATGAAAGTCGAAGTCAATTATTTAGACGGTATGTTGTATGCTTTAGCTGCCATTATATTAGGAGTTTTGTTTACACTCATGAACGGAAAACTAATAGAAAATCATGATCCATCTGTGATCTCATTTTATGAGTTTTTGGCAGGTGTATCCTTTATTTCGGTTTACTTTTTATTTCAACAGAAATTTACATTGGATTTCTTTGTTTTGACTTTCGATAATTGGATTTTAATTTTGATTTTAGCTTCTATTTGTACGGCTTATGCATTTACTGCTTCGGTAAAAGTGATGCAGAAACTGACTCCATATACCGTTATGCTAACGACTAATTTAGAACCGGTTTATGGGATTGTATTGGCCTATTTTATCCTTGGTGGAAAAGAAAAAATGAGCTTTGAATTTTATATTGGAGCCATAATAATTGTAATTACTGTAATCTTAAACGGTGTAATAAAGCATTATCAAAAGGATGTTTAAGTGTTTTTCTTTAGATAGTTGTTTAATTGTATTTTGTTTTTTTAAAGAGTACTATTTGTATAAAAATGGAATTGTTGAGGTTTGAGTTTCGTCTAAAAAGCGGCATTGGTTTGGATTGCCAAACAGTTTTTTGGTGGCGTTTTACATATAATTGGGAGGGTTTTTGGTAATGATTTCAATATATCGACTCGACCTATTTAAGCTTTTGAATACTGTAGACAGGCGGAAAATAATGTTCAATCAGATATTGTCTTTAAAATACTATTGATCTTTACAATATGAAATGACCATGATTTAACGCACGCAAACCCGCATGAGTTTTTCCCGCGACGTGAATATATTGCGTAAATTAGTAACGTAAATTGACATTCGGAAAATTTGCAATTAAATTCGATTAAGTATGTTTCAGTAAGATGCGAA
>NZ_JBLVPW010000038.1:0-31833 GCF_048286715.1 Flavobacterium kochi | reverse complement strand
CCATTTTACTTCGGCTTCAGCCATATTAAAATCAACAACTTTATCCCATTGTTGGTACCATGTGAAATTTTCTTCTGCTATTTTACCCCAAAATTTTCTGGGCTCACGAACTGATTTATTATAATGTTTAAAATATTGTTCTAAATTATCAATTTTATAGTAGCTCATGTTTTTTATTTTTTTATAAAAGTATTAAATCTCTTTCTATTCTTAAAATTATTTAAATTATAAATTCCTATGAAAAATTAAACATTAAGCAAAAAGAATAACTTTTTAATCATAATTTGTTCGTTTTTTGTTATTTCGAAGAAATGTGATTAAAACAAAAAAAGCGAGATAGAATTTCTACCCCGCCTTTTATCTCAACAAAATTTAACAACAAATAATTTCAATAATAAAAATCTGCATTACTATAACATCGCCTGAAGCCTCTTAAAATTTAAATTTAGACCTTAAAAGTTGTATCTAATTCTATTTTATAAAGGAATTACTTCACTTAACTTTCAAACTCGTTTTAAGTTAAGTGAATGTAATATGCATCCATATCCTCTTTTCTTTTAATAAGTGCTTACTAATTCAAAATATTATGGATTCAAATGATATAATGCAAATCCCAACACACCCTCATGTGTGTAATTCCTAATTTTTATTATCCTATTTTTTTCATAGCTGTCATAGATTCTCTCAACCACTCTCCCACTTCTTCAATAGGATGTTGACGAATACTTTTATTTACTGCTATAAGAACCGCATTATCAACACCGTTTGCAGGGGAAAAAGATTTTCCAATTACGTTGGTATCAATAGTTTTCATGAAATCGGTTAATAACGGTTTGCAAGCATGGTCAAATAAATAACAACCATATTCAGCAGTATCCGAAATGATTCTGTTCATTTCATATAATTTTTTTCTTGCTACAGTATTAGCAATCAAAGGCAATTCATGTAAAGATTCGTAGTAAGCAGATTCTTCAATGATTCCAGATTGTGTCATTGTTTCGAATGCTAATTCTACTCCGGCTTTAACCATGGCAATCATCAAAACACCATTGTCAAAATATTCTTGTTCTGAAATTGCAGCTGCAGTTGGAGCCGTTTTTTCAAAGTTAGTTTCTGCAGTTGCAGCTCTCCAAGTCAATAAATTGATATCGTCATTAGCCCAGTCAATCATCATGTTTCTTGAAAATTCACCTGAGATAATATCATCCATGTGTTTTTGAAACAACGGACGCATGATATCTTTTAATTCTTCAGCTAATTCGTATGCTTCAATTTTTGCAGGATTTGAAAGACGATCCATCATGTTTGTAATTCCGCCATGTTTCAAAGCTTCAGTTACAGTTTCCCAACCGTATTGGATTAATTTTGAAGCATAAGCTGGCTCGATTCCTTTTTCAACCATTTTGTCGAAACATAAAATTGAACCTGTTTGTAACATACCACAAAGAATAGTTTGCTCTCCCATTAAATCCGATTTTACTTCGGCTACAAATGAAGAGTTTAAAACTCCCGCTCTATGACCACCAGTCGCAACTGCATATGCTTTTGCTTGTTCGAAACCTTCTTCATTTGGATTGTTTTCAGGGTGAACAGCAATTAAAGTTGGTACACCAAAACCTCTTTTGTATTCTTCACGAACCTCAGATCCTGGGCATTTAGGAGCACACATAATTACAGTGATGTCTTTACGGATCTGCATTCCTTCTTCTACGATATTAAAACCGTGAGAATAGGCTAAAGTGGAACCATTTTTCATCAAGGGCATGATTGCTGTAACGACAGCCGTATGTTGTTTATCTGGTGTAAGGTTACAAACCAAATCAGCAGTTGGAATTAATTCTTCATAAGTTCCCACTTTGAAACCATTATCAGCAGCATTCATATAAGAAGCTCTTTTTTGTGCAATTGCTTCAGCACGCAATGCATAAGAAATATCTAAACCTGAATCTCTCATGTTTAAACCTTGGTTTAGACCTTGAGCTCCACAACCTACGATAACTACTTTTTTTCCTGCTAATGCTGCTATACCATTTGCAAATTCTGATTGATCCATGAATTCGCAAACGCCTAATTGTTCTAATTGTAATCTAAGTGGTAATGAATTGAAATAATTTGCCATCTTTTTTTATTTAATGATTTTAAAATTTAATAATTGAAATTTTGATTGCTGCAATAGCGTATAAAGTGTTATTGCAAAATGAATTCTATTTAAGCTCTTCTAATAACGTTGATATTTCCATTTTTTCTTTGGAGACTGATATTCTTCCTGAACGTACAAACTGCATAATTCCGAAAGGTTTTAATTTTTCATATAGTTCTTCAATCTCTGAGCGTCTTCCTGATTTTGAAATCACAAAAAAGTCTCTAGATACGGTAACAATTTCTGAATGACTTTCTTTGATAATATTTTGTATTTGTCTTTCGTCAAATAACAAACTTGAATTTATTTTGAACAAAGCACTTTCTAAGAAAATAGTTTCTTCATCAACATGATAAAACGCTTTTATTACTTCGATTTGTTTTTCGATTTGGCCTACAATATTTTGTACCCATTTTTCAGTTGTATCCACTACAATGATGAATCGGGAAACATTTTCTATTTCTGATTCGGATACATTTAAACTTAATATATTAATATGGCGTTTCAAGAATATACCTGATATTCTGTTTAATAAGCCAACGTTGTTTTCTGAATAAACAGAAATGGTGAATGTTTTATTTTCCATAATATTAACTTAATCTCATCTCAGAAACCGATGCTCCAGTTGGAATCATTGGGAATACATTATTTTCTTTTTCTACCATAACTTCAAGGAAATAGGATTCTTTTGAAGCCATCATTTCAGCAACGGCTGCATCTAAATCTTCTCTTTTGGTCACTTTTTTGGCTTTAATATAATAACCTTCAGCAATCGCTATAAAATTAGGATTGATCATTTCAGTTGAAGCATATCTTTTGTCAAAAAACAATTGTTGCCACTGACGTACCATTCCTAAAAATTCGTTGTTAAGGACTACAATTTTCACAGGAACTTTAGTTTGAAAAATAGTTCCCAATTCCTGAATAGTCATTTGAAAACCACCATCACCAATAATGGCAACCACTTCGCGTTCCGGCATTCCCATTTTGGCACCAATTGCAGCGGGTAAAGCAAATCCCATAGTTCCTAAACCACCTGAAGTTACATTACTTTTCGTTGAATTGAATTTGGCATAGCGACAAGCAAACATTTGGTGTTGCCCCACATCCGAAACCATAATAGCATCCCCTTTTGAATGTTTATTAATCATTTCGATAGTTTCCCCCATAGAAATTCCTTCTTTCTTAGGTTTTAACTCGTCATTGATTACCGCTTCCAATTCAATTTTATACATTTCTTTGAATTCGTTGTGCCAGGATTCATGTGTATTACTTTTGATAAAAGGAAGTAAGGCAGTCAGAGATTCTTTGACATCAGCTAAAACAGCAACCGTTGTTTTTACATTTTTATCTATTTCTGCAGGATCAATTTCAAAGTGAATTACTTTGGCCTGCTTTGCATAAGTAGCTAAATTTCCTGTAACACGATCATCAAAACGCATTCCAAGTGCGATCAAAACATCACATTCGTTTGTTAACAAATTAGGACCATAATTTCCGTGCATACCTAACATCCCTACATTTAATGGATGGTCTGTTGGCAATGCCGATAGTCCTAAAATAGTCCAAGCGGCAGGAATTCCTGATTTTTCAACTAATGCTTTCAATTGTTCTTCGGCTTCACCAAGAATGATTCCCTGACCAAAAACAATATATGGTTTTTTGGCATTGTTGATTAGTTCCGCAGCCTCTTTAATTTTTTCAATATCTAAAGTAGGCTTTGGGTTGTAACTTCTAATGCTGGTACATTTTTTATAACTAAATTCAATTTCGTCAAATTGAGCATTTTTTGTAATGTCAATTAAAACAGGACCCGGCCGACCTGATCGTGCAATATAAAATGCTTTTGCAATGATTTCAGGTATTTCATGTGCTTCGGTAATTTGATAATTCCATTTGGTTACCGGAGTCGAAATTCCAATAATATCGGTTTCCTGAAACGCATCGGAACCTAATAAATGTTTCCCTACCTGACCTGTAATACAAACCATTGGCGTAGAATCAATCTGAGCATCGGCAATCCCGGTTACAAGATTTGTTGCTCCAGGACCTGACGTAGCTATTGCCACTCCAACTTTGCCTGTAGCTCTTGCAAATCCTTGAGCCGCATGAGTTGCACCTTGTTCGTGACGAACTAAAACATGCTGTAACTGATCTTGAAATTTATATAATTCATCATAAACAGGCATTATGGCACCACCTGGATAACCATAAACCAAGTCTACTCCTTCTTCTAATAAGCATCTAATAACGGCTTCTGCGCCTGATATTTTATTTGTTCCCATGGGTACGTTTATTATTTTTCCTCACCCCAGCCCTCTCCAAAAATAGAGAGAGAGTCGAGATTGATATAGTATTCCTATTTTTTACTTTCAAGTAAAAGTCCAAACCTAATTTATTATTTCCCCTTTACTGATTGGAGTAATTACTTATCAGTTACACATCCTTCAGAGGCGCTCGAGACCGAACGCATATATTTAAGTAACACTCCTTGTTTAATTGGTGATTCTGGTTTTTTCCAATTGGCTTTACGTTTTGCCATTTCTTCGTCAGATATTTTCATATTGATTGTGTTTTTCACAGCATCAATTGAAATCACATCACCGTTTTGTATTAAAGCAATTCCTCCACCTTCATAGGCTTCTGGAGTAACGTGTCCTACCACGAAACCGTGAGAACCTCCAGAAAAACGTCCATCAGTAATCAAAGCGACAGTACTTCCTAAGCCAGCTCCCATAATTGCAGATGTTGGCTTAAGCATTTCAGGCATACCTGGACCTCCTTTTGGACCACAGTAACGAATAATAACCACATTTCCTGGTTTTACTTCGCCTCCTCTAATTCCTTTAATTACATCGTGTTCGTTTTCAAAAACTACCGCTGTACCTTCAAAAAACTCACCTTCTTTACCACTAATTTTAGCCACACAACCTTCTGAAGCTATGTTTCCGTATAAAATCTGAATATTTCCAGTAGCTTTTAACGCTTTTTGGATTTCATGAATCACTTCTTGCCCATCATTCAAATCAGGCACTGATGCTAAGTTTTCTGCAATTGTTTTTCCCGTAACCGTTAAACAATCTCCATGTAAGAAACCTTCTTTTAATAAATATTTCATTACTGCCGGAACGCCACCTACATTATGTAAATCTTCCATTAAGTATTTACCACTTGGTTTTAAGTCAGCAAGCAATGGTGTTTTATCACTAATATCTTGAAAATCTTTTAATGTAAGATCAACACCAACAGAATGAGCTATTGCAATTAAGTGCATAACCGCATTAGTAGAACCTCCTAGGACAGCCACCATTGTAATAGCATTTTCGAAAGCTTTACGAGTCATAATGTCTCTAGGCTTAATATCTTTTTCCAATAATATTCTGATTGCCTTACCAGCATCATCACATTCTTGTTTTTTTTCTGGACTCAAAGCAGGATTAGAAGAACTGTAAGGTAAACTCATCCCTAAAGCTTCAATCGCTGATGACATCGTGTTAGCAGTGTACATACCACCGCAGGCACCTGCTCCTGGACAGGCATTTTGTATCACTCCTTTAAAATCTTCAGGTGTAATAGTATTGTTGAATTTTTTTCCTAATGCTTCAAAAGCAGAAACAATATTCAAATCTTCACCTTTCCATTTTCCAGGATGAATCGAACCTCCATATACCATAATCGAAGGGCGATTTACTCTACCCATAGCCATTACGGCTCCTGGCATATTTTTATCACATCCTGGAACAGCAATCATACCATCATACCATTGTGCTCCCATAACAGTTTCGATAGAATCTGCTATTACATCACGAGAAACTAAAGAAAAACGCATTCCATCATTACCATTTGAAATACCATCGCTTACACCAATAGTATTAAAAATCAAACCAACTAAATCTTCTTTCCAGACGCTGGTCTTAATGTCTTTGGCCAGATCGTTTAAGTGCATATTACAAGGGTTTCCATCGTAGCCCATACTTACAATTCCTACCTGCGCTTTTTTAAGATCTTCTTCAGTTAATCCAATTCCGTACAACATGGCTTGAGAAGCCGGTTGTGTTTCATCTTGCGTGATTATTTTGCTGTATTTGTTTAATTCCATTTGTATGTTTGTGTATTTTTTTAATTTTTTCCAAAAAAAAACCTTCCAAAATAATTGGAAGGTTTTAAATATTTTTTTAATTATATCTATAACATTCCTGCTGCATATGTGATTACCACATTGACATTAATAATTGAAGAAATAATAGTTACGATTTTCATTTTTTTTATTTGCATCAAAAGTATGAAAAACAAACAGAACAAAAAAATAGAACCTTAAAATTATAAGCACTTTTTCAATTATTAAATGCTTTTGATTATTGTTTTGTTAAACAATAGTCGATTGTCCTATTTGGACATTGTCACTTTTAAAATACAAATCGTCTTTACTTAAAATGACATTCGAAATAAAGTCTCCAACTTCATTTGTACCGAATTTTGAATCTGCTTTCAAATCTATTGTTACAACATTGTATTCAATCGCTTTCTCTACTGCTTCATAGACTTTTTTTGCTTCTTTATGAAGTCCAAAATGTTCCAAAAGCATTGCTGCTGATAATACTGAAGCAATTGGATTAGCAATATTTTTTCCTTTAGCCTGTGGATAAGAACCATGAATTGGTTCAAAAAGTGCATTTCTATTTCCTAGTGATGCTGACGCCAATAATCCTATAGAACCTGTAATTACACTAGCTTCATCAGATAAAATATCTCCAAATAAATTTTCGGTTAAAATAACATCAAATTGTTTTGGATTTAGGATAATTTGCATCGCAGCATTATCAACAAAAAGGAAATCTAATAGTACATCCGGATAATTTTCGCTTACCTTTTGGACAACTTTTCTCCATAATCGAGAAGTTTCAAGCACATTGGCTTTATCCACCATCGTTACTTTTTTACGTCTGTTTTGTGCTGCTTTAAACGCCAAATGAGTAATTCTGGTTATTTCTTCTTCTGAATATTCGCATAAATCAGAAGCGATGGTACCTGCATCGTTCAATTTTTTTTCACCAAAATAAACACCTCCGGTAAGTTCTCTGAAAATAATAAAATCAGCACCTTCGATTATTTCTCTTTTTAAAGGAGAAGAATCTAATAATGACCTATATGGCTTTATAGGTCTGATATTTGCAAAAAGACCTAATTCTTTTCTCAATTTTAATAATCCTTGCTCAGGACGTACTTTAGCACTGGGATTGTTATCGTATTTTGGATCACCAATAGCACCAAACAAAACTGCATCCGTATTAAGGCAAAGATTAAGTGTTTGTTCTGGAAGTGGGTTTCCAGTTTTATCTATAGCAACAGCTCCCATAAGAGCATCTTCAAAAACAAATTCATGATCATATACTACACCTATAGCATATAAAGCTTTCTTTGCCTGTAAGGTCACCTCTGGTCCTACTCCATCTCCCGGCAGTACTGCTATTTTTAAATTCATGTTTAAGTGTTTTTTTATATTATACAAATAGTGTTTGTATTAGCTTCTTATTAAATCACTTTGTATTTTACAAGCTTCAATAATTTGATGAATATCATCATCTAAAACTTCTTTTTTAACATCGGCAAATTTTAAGAATTCAATATAAACTACATCCAATTGTACTTTAGTAAGTTCATATCCTACCTTTTTTGCTCTGTAAGCCAATGCTGCTCTACCACTTCTTGCAGTAAGAACTATTGAAGACTCATTGACACCTACATCCAAAGGATCCATGATCTCATAAGTTGCTCTGTTTTTAATCACACCGTCCTGATGAATTCCTGAACTGTGTGCAAAAGCATTAGCACCAACAATCGCCTTATTTGGTTGTACCATCATTCCCATACTTTCAGAAACCAAACGACTCATTTCGTTCAACTGTTTCGTATTGATATCAGTATATAGATTCA
Source organism: Flavobacterium kochi (assembly GCF_048286715.1). NCBI lineage: Bacteria > Pseudomonadati > Bacteroidota > Flavobacteriia > Flavobacteriales > Flavobacteriaceae > Flavobacterium > Flavobacterium kochi. Next base: position 23,759 of record NZ_JBLVPW010000038.1, on the reverse strand, counting down.
AATAGGGATGTTGCTTAAAAATCATTACTACTTCTTCAAGTGCAGTGTTTCCGGCTCTTTCCCCTATTCCATTTATGGTGCATTCTATTTGTCTTGCGCCGTTTACAGCTCCAGCAATAGAATTAGCCGTAGCCATTCCTAAATCGTTATGACAATGACAAGACAGGATAACATTTTCAATACCTTTTACATTTTCACGTAGGTATTTTATTTTTGCTCCATATTCTTCAGGTAAACAGTATCCGGTTGTATCAGGAATATTAAGTACCGTAGCACCTGATTTTATTACTTCTTCGCAAACTCTTGCCAAGAAATCATTATCAGTTCTACCAGCATCTTCAGCATAAAATTCTACATCTTCAACATACGATTTGGCATGTGAAACAGCAAATTTTGCTCTAGCGATAATATCTTCTCTGGTGGTATTTAATTTATGTATTATATGTGAATTTGAAGTTCCGATTCCAGTATGAATACGAGGTTTTTTAGCATGTTTTAAGGCAGCTGCAGCAACATCGATATCATTTTTTACCGCTCTGGTTAAACCACAAACAGTCGCATTCTTTACAATCTTACTAATTTCAGAAACAGACAAAAAATCACCTGGACTAGAAACAGGAAAACCAGCTTCAATAATGTCAACACCCATTTCGTCTAAGCGATTTGCTATAACGAGTTTTTGATTGGTATCTAATTTACATCCTGGGACCTGTTCTCCATCTCGTAAAGTGGTATCAAAAATTTGAACTTTCTCTCTATTCATTTTCATTTATTTAATGTAATTTCACATCTCGATAACAAATTTATATTTCATTACTTTAATATAAAACTCATTTTAACGAAATATACTGCTTATAAAGAGAACTAATTCTTTGTAAGTATCTGATTAACAACTTATTAAGTTACAATATTTTACAATGGCTAACCATCAAAAAGATTTCTTATTCGTATTGATAAAATCCCTTTCAAAGTCTGAAAAAAGACAATTTAAGATTTTTGCGAGTCGACTCGAGACGAGTTCAAATACAAAGTTCATCGAATTATTCAATATTTTAGACAAATCGGAAGTATATGATGAGAAACTTATTTTGAAAAGCGGCATCATCAAAAAAGTACAATTATCAAACCTAAAGTCCTATCTATACAAACAAATTTTAGTCAGTATTCGATTGAATATTCCGAGTCAAAACATTCGTTATCAGCTAAGAGAACAAATTGATTTTGCTACGATATTGTACAACAAAGGCTTGTACAGACAGAGCTTAAAAATATTAGATAAGACAAAGATTCTGGCATTAGAGAATGACGAAAAACTCATGGCCTACGAGATTGTAGAATTTGAAAAATTAATTGAATCACAATACATTACGCGAAGTATTCAGGGACGCGCCGATGAGTTAGTTATTCAGGCCAAGGAATTAAATTATCGCAATACGATTTCCAGTAAATTATCTAATTTATCATTGCAACTGTATGGTATAATGCTAAAAACAGGTTACGTAAAAAGTGATGATGAGTATAAATATATAGATGACTATTTTAATAAACACATTGCTAAATTTGATGAGAAAAAATTTGGATTTCGAGAGAAATACTGGTTTTATAATGCCAATCTTTGGCATAGTTTTTTAGTGCAGGACTTTTTAGCCAGTTATAAATATGCTTACAAATGGGTTACTCTTTTTTATGACAACCCTAATATGATTTATCTAAATCCTGTGTTTTTTCTGAAAGGAAATCATTATTTACTGGAGTCTTTATACATGCTTAAATACAAATCAAAATTCAAAAAGTATTTGTTGCTTCTGGAAGAAACCATCAAAGACCCACGCTTCCCTATCAATGATAATATTGCTTCTTTGTCATTCCTGTATTTGTATAATAACAAATTGAATTATCATATTCTGGAAGGCACTTTCGCAGAAAGCGAATACCTGATTCCTGAAATTTTGGAAAAATTAAAACTGCACAGTGAGCATCTTGACGAACATCACGAAATGTTATTTTACTATAAAATTGCTTCTATTTATTTTGGTAATGAAAAATATAACGAATCCATATTTTATTTAGAGAAGATCATAAACAATAAAAATCTTTCGATGCGGGAAGATTTAATGTGTTTTTCCCGAATTCTGTGCCTGATTGCTCATTATGAATTGGGTAAGGATTATTATCTGGAAAATCAATTGAAAAACACCTATAAGTTTTTATTAAAAATGAATGATTTACATGAGGTTCAAAAAGAAATCATGCGATTCATGAAAAACTTAAACTCTATTTATCCAGGTGATATTAAAAAAGAGTTTGTAAAAATGAGAGAACGATTTATCGAATTAGAAAAAAACACTTATGAAAAAAGAGCGTTTCTTTATCTTGACATTATCTCTTGGCTGGAAAGTAAAATTGAAAACCGAAAAATCAGTGACATTATTAAGGAAAAAGCTAAATTAAGTAATCGATAAAATTTTATGCAATAAAAACGGAGGCTGTGAAACCTCCGTTTTTTAATATTTATATTTCTTAAATTCCATTTACAATTCTTTTCGCCCTCTGAGGATATCTTCAAAAGCAGCACATTTTACAAATCCTTTTTCGCCATCAATAATCATCGGCAGATAGACAAACTCAACTTCAGACAAATCTTCTTTTAAATAAAAAGTCATGTCATCCAGCTTGTAAAACCATTCGGTATCGTACTGCACTTTATTGATTGTCGCCTCTTTTATCAGTAGTTTTTCACGTAAAGGTTTCATTCCGGCTTTCTTAATTTTATTAACATTGATTTTCCAAAATTAAATGATGAAAAGACAATAGCCAAATTACAGCGTGGTTCTTTTGCATTTCGAATACAATGACTTTTGACATTTCTGACAGCCATTTTCATTATGCTAATTTAGTCGTTTTATAAAGAATCGGGGTTTCCTGTAAAAGTAGTTTCGAATTTTCGAAAAAAGACAGTATATAAGGCTGTTGATTATGGTTGTCTAATCCGTTTTGATTTTCCCAAATCTCATGAAAAATAAAGGTATTGGACTCTTCCTTACTTTGGTGTAAATCATATTGAAGGCAAGCAGTTTCTTTTTTTGAATTTTGAACTAAATCAAGTAAAAGAGATTTTAATGTCTCTGTATCTTCCGGTTTACTTTTTATGATGACTGTTAGATTTATCTGCATAATTAATTTAAAAATAGTTGTGTTAAATGTTTTTGATATAATTTTATGTCATTGTCTACATCAGCATTCTTTTCAATGTCATGAAAATGCATACTTTGCAATGGTTTCATTCCCGTAAAAGCATTCATTTTGTGAAAACCAAATAATGGCCCTTCATCAACGCTGTGTTGGTTAAAAAATTCTCCCGGTAAAGTAAAAGCTTCTTTTGGTGCATTCCAAGACGTGGTCAACATATATTTTCTGCCATGAAGCATTCCTCCTGTTCCGTAATTTACCGTTGGATTTGCTGAAGACCGTCCGTCACTTTTGTAAATTCCCGTTGCATATCCTTCCGTAAAAACCACATCAATGTATTTTTTGAATCCGTGAGGCAACTGAAACCACCATATTGGTGTGTGATAAATGATTACATCTGCCCAAACAAACTTTTCAACTTCCGTAGCAGGGTTGTAGTCATCATTTATATTTGTTGTTTTTATTTCAAAAGCATCATTATTTCTGAAGAAGTTCAACGTTTCGTTCGAAATGGTTTCGTTAAATCTTCCTCCTGAATGGCCAAACTTTTGCCCACCATTAATTATAAATATTTTTGTCATGATCTGTGTTTTTAATTTAATGATGCAAAGTTAGAACGGGAAAACTATTATTAAAATAACTTAATTCATACCTTTGTATCATAATTATAATAGATTATGGTGAATCTAGAATGGTATCGCACCTTTAAAGCGGTTTATAAAACAGGCACGTTGACTCATGCAGCAGCAGTATTGTTTATTTCCCAACCTGGTGTGAGTTTGCATTTGAGCTCACTGGAAAATTATGTGGGGTATAAATTATTTGACCGAACTGGGCGAAAAATGGTTCCGACGGAAAAAGGAAAAGTGCTTTATAATTTTATAATTGAAGCACTAAGCAAACTGGAAGAAGCGGAAAAAAATTTTCAAAGAAGCACAGAAAAAAATACGCCAACCATAAGTGTAGGGATGTGTTTTGAAACCTTTCAAATTACTCTGGAACAGTACATTTCGACCCTGCCATTTAATGTTATTATTCAGTTTGGCGAATATCCCGAAATGGTAGAAAGTCTAGAAAAAGGTATTTTAGATTTAATCATCACCCCTCAAATGGTAGCTAAAAACACAATTGAATATCAGGAATTTTCTTCGGAAACCATTGTGCTTGTTGGCGGTAAAGAAATTGATGATTTGGAATTCAATACCGTTGAAAAAAAGGGAACTATTCAAGAAACGGAGCTGTGGCTAAAACAACAAAAATGGTACGGAACCACAGGAGATATGGAGCATTTACGACGTTTTTGGCAGCTAAATTTCAATAAATATCCTGATTTCAGACCCAATTATATTGTTCCAAATCTAAATTCAATAGTCCGGTGTTTAAGCAGCGGCAAGGGATTAGCTGTGGTACCTGATTTTCTTTGCAGAAAAGAAATTGACAATGGTTCAATTAAACTGATTTGGAAAGGAAACAAACCACTAAAAAACACGCTTTATTTTGCTACAAGAAAAAAGACAATGTACCAGGAAGAAATAGCTTTGATAAAGAAAATATTCATGGAATTGAAATAAAAACGGGTACCTATGTAAATTAAGTTTACTTTTATAATATAGTTAAAAATTGAAATTTATGAATGGATTCTTCAAAACGATATTAGCAGGTTACGGCGCAAAAAAATTAGGTGGCGGCTGCTTTGGCACCATTATATTATTTATAATAATCTATTGGATTTTAGGTTATTTTTAAAATGAAAATTCTAAAAATAACCTAATTAAAAGTTCCACTATTAATATTCCAAAAGTTGTTTTAAATCATTTTCAAACCTACTTTTCGGTAAATATTGATCTTCCAATGCCTTTGTAAACGGAATTGGTGTGTCTAAACTCGCCACGCGTTTTACCGGGGCGTCAAGGTATTTAAAACAATTTTCCATTATCATTGCCGAAATATCACTCGCAACTCCCCCAAACATAGAATCTTCCTGATAAATAATCACTCTTCCTGTTTTCTTCACCGATAAAAAAATTGCTTCGGTATCCAAAGGCTGTAAGGTTCTCAAATCGAGTAAATCAGCTGAAATTTCTGGTTGTTTTTCTAATGTTTCCAAAGCCCAGTGCACCGCTGCTCCAAAAGAGATAATGGTAACATCATTTCCTTCTTTTATTAGGGCCGCTTTTCCCAACGGAAGGGTATAATATCCTTTTGGTACGTTTTGGTAAACACTTCTGTATAACTGCTTATGTTCAAAAAACAATACCGGATTCGGATCATTGATCGAAGTGTTTAAAAGCCCTTTTGCATCATAAGGAAATGCCGGATAAACAACTTTTAGACCCGGAGTTTTGGTAAACCAGGCTTCATTGGTTTGAGAGTGAAACGGACCTGCCTGTGTACCTCCGCCACAAGGCATCCGAACAACAACATCTGCTTTTTCTAACCACCGATAATGCGATTTGGCCAGTAAATTAACAATTGGATTAAATCCCGTCGAAACAAAATCAGCAAACTGCATTTCTACAATTGCTTTATACCCATTGATAGACAATCCCATTGCTGCTGAAACCACTGCGCTTTCACAAATTGGCGTGTTGATGACCCGATTTTTTCCAAACTGCGCCACAAACCCATCTGTAATTTTAAAAGCACCTCCGTATTCAGCAATATCCTGGCCCATAATTACCGAGTTTTCGTGACGCTCCATAGATTGTTTCAAACCAGTGGAAATAGCATCAATAAAACGAATATTTTCTTCTTCTCCTGATGGATTAACCAGCTCAAATGTATAGGACTTATAAACGTCATTTAACTCTTCACTTAAAGAAGCTTCTATTTCTGGTTCGGCATTGGCCACAGCTAAGCTTTCATCAATGACTGCCTTAATCTCAGCATGCATAGCAGCATCATATTCAGCTGTAAGAATACCATTTTCAGATAAGTATTTTCTATAATTCTCTACTGGATCTTTAATGGCCCACATATCCATTAATTCCTGTGGAACATATTTTGTCCCACTCGCCTCTTCATGCCCACGCATTCTGAAAGTTTTGAATTCCAACAAAACGGGCCGTGGATTTTCTTTCATCGAAGCTTTCAATTCTGACAACAAATTATAGACTTCAAGAATGTTATTGCCATCAACAATATGACTTTCCATTCCGTATCCTTTTCCTTTATCAGCCAGGTTTTCGCAACGGAATTGTTCATTGGTAGGTGTCGAAAGTCCATATCCGTTATTCTCTATCACGAAAAGGACTGGCAATTCCCAAACGGAAGCGATATTCAATGCTTCATGAAAATCACCTTCACTGGTGGCACCTTCACCAGTGAAAACAGCAGTAACTTTTCCGTTCTGTTTTAATTTATTAGCCAAAGCGATTCCGTCAGCCACTCCTAATTGAGGTCCCAAATGCGAAATCATTCCAATAATCTTATATTGTTGAGTTCCAAAGTGAAAACTTCGATCACGACCTTTGGTAAAACCATTGGCTTTCCCCTGCCATTGCGAAAAAAGTCGGTATAAAGGAATATTTCTTCCGGTAAAAACACCTAAGTTTCTGTGCATTGGCAAAATATACTCGTCTGAATCCAAGACGGCCGTAACTCCTACAGCAATAGCCTCCTGACCAATTCCGGAAAACCATTTGGATACTTTTCCCTGACGTATAAGTATCAACATTTTTTCTTCTATCAGTCTTGGCTTCAGTATTCTTTTATATAAATCTAATAATTGATCGTCAGTAAGATTTTTTCGGTCAAAGGTCATTTTTTCTTTTTTAATGGATGGTTCAAAGATAAAAAAATATAACAGTTTGTTGTTTTTTTGTTATATTTTTTTAATTTGTTTGCAAATTTTAAAATCCAGATAGAAAATTATTCTTTACATTTGTATGTGCAAGATTTTAAAACTTGTAAGTTATAAAAAATATTTAAAAGTATGCAAAACATTCCTAGTGTTAACTTGCGTGATTTCCTTTCGGACGACCCGAAACGTAAACAAAAATTTGTAAATGAAATCGGAAGTGCATTTGAAGATATTGGCTTCGTAGCACTCAAAGGGCATTTTTTAGACGACCAATTGGTTGATGAATTGTACGGTGAAATCAGAAATTTTTTCACTTTGCCATTAGAAACAAAGCGTAGTTATGAAATTCCTGGAATCGGCGGGCAAAGAGGTTATGTTTCTTTTGGAACAGAACATGCCAAAGGCAGAAAAGAAGGTGATTTGAAAGAGTTTTGGCACTTTGGACAATATGTATCCAAAGATTCTAAATATGCTTCAGAATATCCTGAAAATGTTGAAGTTAAAGAATTACCACGTTTTAATGCTGTAGGTAAAGAAGCCTACCAAATGCTGGAAAAAACAGGCGTTTATGTCCTGAGAGCTTTGGCCTTACACCTGGGGTTGGATGAATTCTATTTTGATAATTATGCCAAAGAAGGAAATTCAATCTTAAGACCTATTCATTATCCACCTATTACGGCTGAACCTGCAAATGCGATTCGAGCTGCTGCTCATGGTGATATCAATTTGATTACCTTATTAATGGGAGCGCAGGGAAAAGGATTGCAAGTCCAAAACCATGAAGGAGAATGGATCGATGCCATCGCTGAAGCGGATGAATTAGTAATTAATGTGGGCGATATGTTATCGCGTCATACCAATAACAGATTGAAATCAACGATCCATCAAGTGGTAAATCCACCAAGAGAATTGTGGGGAACCTCACGTTATTCTATTCCGTTTTTTATGCACCCGGTAAGCGATATGAAATTGGATTGTTTGGAAAATTGCATTGATGCGGAAAACCAAAAAAAATTCGAAGATATTACTGCGGGAGCTTATTTATACGAGCGCTTGGTCGATTTGGGATTAATCAAAAAATAAAACTTAAATTTACGTCAATAAATAAAAGACATTGAGTGTATGCTTAATGTCTTTTGTTTTTTTACTCTTTAGAAAATAGGAAAATGAGCTTTGTTTCCCTACTCTCAAAATGGTATTTATAAAAAATTAATTTTTAAATTATGGACTTAAAAGACCAATTAAAAAACCTTTTTCCGGATCACGAAGTATCTCCTGAAGAAGAAATTGAACAAGTTGCACATGAATTATACGTTCAAAAAGAACCTATGATTTGCAAATTCGAAAAACGAAAAGGAAAAGCTACAACTATAATCGAGGGTTACGAAGGAACAGATGAGGATTTTAAAATTCTTGCTAAAGAAATCAAAACCAAATTAAGCGTAGGTGGGACTTTCAAAGACGATTCTATCATCATACAAGGGGATTATCGGGATAAAATCATGACTATTTTAAAAGAAAAAGGGTTTAAAGTAAAACGCGTCGGAGGCTAGAAAAACAGTTGTCAGTAGCAGTTTGCAGTCACATCCCAACACTAAACAAAGAATTAATGATACAAGCATCAGAATTAATATTAAATCCAGACGGAAGCGTCTATCATTTGAATTTAAAACCGGAACACATTGCACATGACATTATCTTTGTTGGTGACCAAAATCGGGTTGAAAAAATCACACAGTTTTTTGACAGCATTGAATTTTCTACTCAAAAAAGAGAATTCAAAACTCAAACCGGAATCTTCAAAGGCAAACGAATTACCGTGATGTCAACAGGAATTGGCCCAGATAATATTGATATTGTCATGAATGAATTGGATGCTTTGGTTAATATTGATTTAAAAACACGTCAGCCAAAAGAAAATCTTACTTCATTAAATATCATCCGTATTGGAACTTCCGGCTCTTTACAAGCTGACATTCCCGTGGATAGCTTTGTGTTGTCTGCATTTGGATTAGGCTTAGATAACATGCTCCGCTCCTATTTGATTGATGACGTTTCTAATATTGAAATCGAAGACGCTTTTGTAAAACACACCAATTGGGACTTACGAAAAGGGAAACCGTATGTGATTTCATGTTCAGCAAAACTGGAAAAAATCATAGAAAGTGATAAAATGCACAAAGGAATTACCGCTACTGCCGGAGGATTTTACGGCCCGCAAGGAAGAGTGCTACGTCTCAGTATTCAAGACGAAGCCTTAAATTCTAAAATGGATAATTTTAGTTTTGAAGGAAATACAATCACCAATTTAGAAATGGAAACGAGTGCCATTTATGGACTTTCTTCTCTTTTAGGCCATAGTGCCTTATCGCTAAACGCTATAATTGCTAATCGGGCTTCGGGAACTTTTAGCAAAGATCCAGACAAAGCGGTTGATGAACTCATTGCGTATACCTTGGAGAAATTGGCTGAAAATTAAATTCTGATTTCGATATCGAACTAAAAAATGGATGAAATTGAATTGACCTATAGAAAATGTTTAAACGCGGACATTGGATACCTTCTTTGGTTAAGAAAAAAAAAAAAAATGAATGAGCATCCGATCAGTTCACGTTTAGCTGTAACCGATGAAATCATATGAGCCGAATTATATTTCAATTCGATTGCGCAAAAATTATCCTTTTGAAGGATCAAAAAATAGGGCTTTTAAAAATAGCAGCACATCAAAACAGTATTGAAATCATACAAGTTCAAATTGAGCCACACCATCAAGGCAAAGGTATTGCACACAAAATTATCCAATCGATCATTGAAAAATTATCTGGTGAAAAAACGGCTGTTACTTTAAGCGTCCTAAAGGAAAACAGGGCAAAAAAATTGTATGATACTATTGGATTTAAAGTGATTAGCGAAAATAATGAATCCTTTGTAATGAAATATGAAAAAACATGAACTTACGAATTGCCCGACATACTAACGATTTAGAAAAAATTAAATCCTTTTACATCACTATTTTAGGATTTGAAATATTAGGAAGTTTTGAAAATCACAATAATTATGATGGGATTTTTATTGGAAAACCTAAACTTGATTGGCATATAGAGTTTACAAAATCTAGTGAAAAAGCCAATCATCATTTTGATGAAGATGATATCTTAGTACTCTATCCTAAAACTATTTCAGAATATAATACCTTAATAAAAAGAGTTTTAGAAAGCAATATTTCAATCCTAACTTCCAAAAATCCATATTGGAATCAAAACGGCAAAATGGTTCTTGATCCTGACGGATTCCGTATTGTTATTTCTGATTTAAAGGCAAAAGATCGATAATTATTGATTGTCGATTTCAAAAACTCGATGCGACTTTAAGCCTCAAATATTTAGTATTTAAAACTACCTTTGCCTTTACAACAAAACGATAATGAAAATAATACTTACAGGTGCTACAGGAGTTTTAGGTTCTCATATTATGTATGAAATCCTGGAACTTTTTATAAATAAGAAAATCGACGGAAAACTTTTTATTATTGCGCGAAATAAAGGAAAAAGCTCTGCTTTAGATAGAATAAACGAACTCTTATCCAGTAGTTACACCCCGAAAATTATAAAAGACAAAGGCGTAGAAAAACTGCATGAATACATAGAAATCATCACTTCTGATTTGGCTTCAGTTCAGGATACTTTTTCAAATCAAATTAAAGGCGCCTATTTTATTCATTCGGCCGGATACGTAAATTTATCCACCGATGAAGAGCAGCGAGAAAAAATTTTTGATGAAAACACTAAAATCACAAAATCTCTTTTCAATATATTCCATCCTTTTATAAAAAAGTTTATTTACATCAGCACTGCTTTTTCATCGGGCGAAAGAAAAGGCCTTATTGATAATGATTTTCATAATTTAGATTTCATTCCAGCCCATCGAAATGCCTATGAAAATGCCAAATTCCATTCGGAAAACTTTGTTGTTCAACAGTGCAAAGCTTTGGGATTACCATATCAAATTTTGCGTCCCAGTGTCATTGGTGGGAAAATGCTAGGAAAAGAAAGTAATTATTTTATTTCAAAATATATGGTTTTTTATCTTTTAGCAAAATTCTTTCACTTTAGCGCTCAACGAAAAAATGAACAGGAAAACGTACGTTTCATCATCAACGACAAGACAGGATTAAACATAATCCCGGTTGATTACGTGGCGAAAGTGATTGTCAATACATTCGAAAGAGAAGATATTCAACAGCTTAACATTGTAAACGATAAAAGTTTCAATATTGTAAAAGGATTGCAAGTGATAATGAAAGAGGTTGGATATACTAATTTCACTCTAATTCAAAATTCACTGGACTTCAAATACAAAAACACCATTGAAAAATTGTATTATGAGAGCATTGGCAAACATTTAAAACCTTATCTCATCACGGAGGCCAATGAATATGACACGACTTTATTAAACTCCATTCTCGAAATACCGAAACTGGATCATGAAGCATTTACGAACATGATACGGTATGCAAAATTGAATAATTTTAAAGATATTAATGTGTAATTTTAGGGGCTAATTCCTGTGCAACATTGCATTTTTTGCCCTTAAAAAAAGGGACAAAAAAATGATGTTGCATTAAGGACGAATAGTTAAATATTACTTTTTTGTAACTATCATGAATCTTACTTTAGAAACCGATCGATTATTTTTAAGGGAAATGCTGTTATCAGATGCTGAGGCTTTATTTGAAATGGATAGCAACCCCAATGTGCATCAATATCTTTGGAACAAACCTTTGACTGAAATTAGTGAAGTGCATTCCTATATAGACTTTGTCAGAGCCCAATACATTCAGAATAAAATTGGAAGATTTGTTATTGTCTTAAAAGAAACCAATGAGTTAATCGGTTGGGCCGGATTAAAATACAACACCGAAATTGTAAATAATGAAGTTGATTTTTATGATATTGGGTATCGGTTAAATGAAAAATTTTGGAGAAAAGGATATGCCAGTGAAGCCAGTTTTGCCTGGTTGGATTATGGTTTTAATGTAATGAAAATTAAAATTATGACTGCAGCTGCCCATACCGATAATATGGCATCAAACAGAATACTTCAAAAAATCGGAATGACCATGACAGCCCAATACTTGGGAAAATGGAGTTTCTTGGAATTGGTATGAATTAAAAAATCCTAATATATAATGACAACAATAAAAATAGCAGGCGTTCCGGAACATTTTAATCTTCCTTGGCATCTGTCGATAGAAAATAGAGATTTCGAAAAAGAAGATATCGATTTACAATGGACTGATGTTCCCGAAGGAACAGGAAAAATATGCCAAATGCTTCGTAATGGCGAAACGGATGTGGCAGTAATCCTAACCGAAGGAATCGTAAGAGATATCGTTGCCGGAAATCGAAGTAAAATTGTCCAGATTTACGTAGAAAGCCCTTTAATTTGGGGGATTCACGTAGCAGCTAAATCCAATTTCAAGACATTAGCTGATCTGGAAAACACCAAAATAGCTATTTCCAGATTGGGTTCTGGTTCCCAACTAATGGCCTATGTCAATGCCGATAACCAAGGTTGGAAAACAGATAATCTTCAATTTAAAATCGTCAATACCATTGATGGTGCCGTTGAAGCTTTAAGCAATGGAACTGCTGATTATTTTATGTGGGAACGTTTTATGACTAAACCTTTAGTCGACAAAGGTGTTTTCCGCAGAATTGCAGATTGCCCAACGCCTTGGCCCTGTTTTGTAATTGTCGTTCGAGATGAAATTCTGGAAAAAGATCCCGTAATTATTTCCAGAATTCTTAAAATCATTAATAAAACCACTCAAGAATTTAAAGATATTCCGAGTATTGATAAAACTTTAGCTTCCAATTACAATCAAAAAATCGAGGATATTCAGGAATGGTTATCGTTAACGCAATGGTCTCAAAAAACAGTAACCGAAAAAATGTTAAACAAAGTTCAAAATCAACTATTTCAACTTAAAATTATCGATAAAAAAGGTACTTTTGATGAAATTGTAAAAGCAGTCTAGATTGCTGTTTTTATTATTACTATGATAAAAATAAAAAATATTTCTTTTCAGGGTATTAAACAAAAATTTCAGGTAAAAAAGCCCTGGGACGATGTTATTATTTTTGTTTTGAACATATTGATTGCTATTCCAGTTTTTATAATTGTGCATCAAAACTTAATCAATCCCAATTGGTTTTTTAATATTGATAGAATTGTTTTGTTTCTGGTGATTATAGTACTTATTCAATTAATCCTAAGATTTCTGAGAACTATTATTCTCATTTGTATCCTTTTGTATGTATTAGTTCTGGTTTACGGTTCAGTCATTGGAAATTATGGTTTCAATAGTGTTTTTGAAGATTACAATTCAATGATGTATTCCATGTCGGACAATCCATATCCGCAAGATATAATTATTGCCAAACTACTTCCTTTTCCTAACAAATCAAAAATTATAAATGCCATTGAGTACCAGAATCCAAAAATTAGAAATTTTGCCATTATGGCTACTTCTAAAAATTTCAAAAACTTAAAAGGATATTCTGATTATAGAACCATTATTCAATGTTTTGCAGTATTTAAAGAAATAAATCACCGATGGAACTATGTAAGTGATCCAAAAGAAGGTGATTATATTGCTACTGCCAGTGAATCATTGCTCTACTTTTCAGGAGATTGTGATGATCATTCCATTTTAATGGCCGCAAGTATAAAATCAATTGGAGGAACTCCGAGATTAATTCATACTAAGGGTCATATTTATCCAGAAATATTAATTGGTTCCCTTAGTGATTTAGAAAAAGTGAACTTTTTAATTAAGAATGTTCTGTTTGTAAATGAAAGTAATGAAAAACAACTTCATTATCATATAGACGAGCGAGGACAGGTATGGCTCAATCTTGATTATACTGCTTCCTATCCTGGAGGCCCCTTCTTATCAGAAGAAATATTAGGCGCATTAACATTGGACTAATTACACTAGACGGCTCAACCCCTAAAGATACAATGTGATACAATTCAATCGAAAATATTTTGCAATGGCAGTCTTACTTTTTTTCACAGAAATCATAATAGCTCTGTTTGTACATGACCAATTTGTAAGACCCTATTTTGGAGATTTTTTAGTTGTAATTTTAATCTATTGTTTTCTAAAATCATTTCTAAACCTGTCGGTTTGGGTTGTTGCCTTTATAGTGTTGCTTTTTTCATTTTCTGTCGAAATCACACAGTATTTTAATGCAATTGGGAAGCTCGGTTTACAGAATTCAGAAATTGCTAAAGCTATTCTTGGAAATTCTTTTGCGTGGATTGATTTGCTTGCCTATGTTATGGGATTTTGACTGTAATTAGTTTTGAAAAAATACACTTTAAACTGGAAAATAAAACGTAAATAGCTTCACTATCAATGTAATAAATTAAATTTAATTTTTATTTTAAAATATATTCTTTTATATTGACTTTTTATTTTAGAGCAGCCTGTAAAAAAATATTTACCCGAATTTCCCTACTCATCAGAAATTACAATTCGGCAACTAATGACCCATTCCGCTGGTATCCCCAATCCTATTCCATTAAGATGGATACATTTAGCAGAGGAGCACAAATCATTTGATAGGAATGCCTTTTTTCGTCAAATCTTTATAAAAAACAACAAGACGCAATCAAAATCAAATGAAAAATTTGCTTATTCAAACCTTGAGTATGTTTTGCTTGGACAGCTTATTGAAAAGGTTTCCGGGTTAAGCTATGAAGCTTATGTTCAAAAAAATATTTTAAACCCTTTAAATATTAAACAAACCGAACTGGATTTTACTATAACGGACCTTTATCAACACGCAAAAGGGTATCATAAAAAATATAGTTTCTCAAATATCATTTTGGGCTTGCTTATAAACAAATCAAAATATATAGACACAACTGAAGGGAAATGGAATTCGTTTAAAGACAATTATGTAAATGGGGTTTCTTATGGCGGCTTAATTGGAACTTCAAATGCTTTTGTAAAATACATTCAGGAGCTCTTAAAACCAAATTGCAAACTAATAACAGCTGATTATAAAAAAAAGCTTTTTACTGAAAATTATACAAACAATAACAAAACGACGGGAATGTGTTTATCTTGGTTTAAAGGACAATTGAAAGGTAAACAATATTATGCGCATGCAGGTGGTGGTGGTTATTATTGCGAAATCAGAATTTATCCAGACTTAGAAATTGGAAGTGTTATTATTTTTAATCGTACAGGTATGACTGATGAACGATTTTTAGACAAAGTTGACAAATATATTATTATTGAAAATAGCCGTTTTGAACACATACCAGTTTAAACGTAGGATGCAATAAAGAGAAACAATAAAAATTTAATGACAAGAATGATGAATTTACCGGTTTAATTGGCCTAATCATTTCATGCCAGAAGTCTCACACGCAAATAAAATGGAAATAAAATATATTTATAAGGAGGGTTTCATCCATGTCAATGGGGTGAAATTGCAATACTTGGATTGGGGCGGCCCACTTCAGTCACTTGTTCTAATTCATCAAAAATTGTAAGAGGTTAGCTTGCCTTTCTCCATTTGTTCAATAGACTCTGTAAATCTTTTTCTATTTGCTTTGTGTTTTTTAAAAAATTAAACACAACTAGTTGTCTAACTTTTTGGGTGCATTCTATTTTAGGACTTTTTGTTATTTAAAAACAACGATATAATAATTTATCGTTTCGCTGTTAAAGTTGATCCAGCAGAAGCAATTACTACACAAACCACTGCCATAATTTCGTAAAAACTTAGATTTTCCTGCAAAAAAATAAACGCACAAATAGAAGCAGCAGCAGGTTCTAAGCTCATTAAAATGCTAAAAGTTCTGGGTGGAAGCTGACCTAAAGCTTTCATTTCTAGCGTAAATGGAATAGCACTTGATAAAAGAGCCAAAGCGATTCCCAGACCCAAAAGTTTTGGAGTAAGATTTGTCAATCCGTTTTCGTAAAATCCAAAAGGCAGAATTAAAATAGCAGCAAACAACATTCCTGTGGCAACCGCCTGACCACTGTTCATGATTTTAGAAACTTTTCCGCCTAAGACAATATAAGCTGCCCAAAGTGCACCCGCTAAAAGGGCAAATATCACGCCTAAAGAATCTATTTTGTCATTGGTCCAGGGAGCTATTAAAATGATTCCGGCCGCGGCAAGTAAAACCCAGCAATAATCAATTAATCGTCTTGAACCAATTATGGCGACTAATAAAGGACCAATGAATTCTAAAGTAACAGCCAATCCAATTGGAATTCGTTCTATAGCGAGATAAAAAATTAAATTCATAGCACCCAAAGACAAACCATACGGAATAACTATTTTCCATTGTTTAGGTGTAATTTCTTTTAGATTTGGTCTATAAACTAATAGTAAAATTATAGCCGAAATACCAATTCGGATCGATGCAGTTCCTGCGGCTCCAATTGTAGGAAATAGACTTTTAGCAATAGCTGCACCAGATTGCACACTAATAATAGCTAAAAGTACTGCGTAAACAGGAGGTATATTAAATTTATTTTTCATGGGAATTAGTGGAATGAGAAAGATAGAAATGTATTTAGAAATAAACATATCTCATTTCTTTAGAAGAAGTGGTCTTGAAATTGCTTCGAACGGCTATTTAAAAAGATATAAAAAATCAGCACTTTAAATTACCTCAAAGCACAAGTCGCTACAAAATAACGACAATCAATAATAACCATTTGCCATTTTTTCGCTTTCGAAATACCTAAGCCTTGTTTTGTAAAACTTGATAAAATAATTTTATTTATTTGGGCTAAAATAATACACATAGCAGTTTTTTTTTTCAAAGATAGAAAAGACTTTGCGGTTTGGCAAAGTCTTTAGAAGTATTCATTTAAGATTTTTTAATCAATATTTCATCAATTTTTTCCGTCATTTCTTTTACATTGTTATGTTATGTTATGCTATAGTTCTAAAGACTTTTATAATTTTAGCATGGAAATTTCTAACTGATTATTATTAAAATAACCTTCGGCAACACTATCAAAAGCATTTTAAGATTTTTGGATTTTCTTAAAAGTTACCCCACTTTTTACGAATTGTTCTAAAGCCATTTTATTTAAAAAATAGTAAAGTGATTTACATAACTTAAGCTGCTTGTGCAGATTCCTCGTTCTCAGAAAAACAAGACTGAGCTCTCTTTTAGCACAAGCAAGATTTCTACTCCCTTAAGCACTAAAAGTTTATAACAAATAGAAAAGTCCTTTTGAGGAATTATAAATATAAACTACATTAGTAGAAAATATGACAAAGGCATATATATAAACAAGTTAGCCCAACGTATCACGACAAGTCAACTTTCAATTTGGGTGTGCAGCACACTTGCATTTTGCCATACGTTCAATTTCAATATCAATTCAAACAATAATTACTAACAATTAAAAACCGTAATTACATGAGAAAAATAATTGTTTTATCAATGATAACATTAGACGGAGTAATGCAAGCACCTGGCGGGCCTGAGGAGGATACATCAGACGGCTTCAAATATGGCGGCTGGACTGCACCGTATGGTGACGAAGTTGGTGGTAAGGTGGTGCAAAAAGAGCTGAAACAACCAGCAGATTATCTTTTGGGCAGGAAAACATTTGAGATTTGGGCCTCCTTCTGGCCTAAACATGCAGACATTTGGCCTGGCATCAATGATGGCACAAAATATGTTATATCCAAGACCATGAAAAAGTCAAACTGGAAAAATACCGTATTTATCGAAAGTTTGGAAGATATCAAAAAGCTCAAAAATTCAGAAGGTTCTGATATTCAAGTTTGGGGCAGCAGTAAGCTTATTCAGCTGCTACTTAAGAATGATTTAGTGGATGAGCTCAGGCTCAAAATTTACCCATTGACTCTTGGTACAGGAAAAAAGTTGTTTGGCGATGGCACGATTCCGGCGGCATTTACCTTAACGGAGAATTTGGCTACACCAACTGGAGTGATTATTGCGAACTACAAACGAGCTGGAGAAGTCAAGACAGGTACTATTGGAGCTTAAGGCGGCTAACCTAATCATAAAATTCCGCAACAATGGTGAAAGACAGAACGGTTGGGGTTAACAGCAGTTTGAAGCATTGGGATTTTCTGACGCTTTCGGGAAAATCAGAATCTTGTTTTTGGCAAGTAGATACGATCGATAAAATACGGATTATTTTGTGCTGCCGTTGTACCATTTAATTGCGTAATACTGGCAGGATTCATTACCTGTGTTGGTTAAATTATGGGTGACATCTGGTCTTACTAAAATGACACTACCCGGAGTAACCTTATAATTTACATTATCAATATGCATCGTAACAGTACCTTTTAACAACAGCATGATTTCTTCAGCCCGGTGTGTATGAGATGGATGACTATCTTCATTAGTATTCAGCGCTGTTGAATGTACCTCTAGCCTGTCAAACATAGAAGTTGACTTGTCAAATACGGGTCTTGATTCGCCTTTGTTCGTCTTCTTAACAACCAGCTCATTCCCATCTTTCATTAAAGATCCGCCATTTTCTTTTCCACGGCTAATATTTACTGGTGCTATAGCTTTAAAACCAAGCACGTAATAGCTTGCAATTTTATCAGACGGATTGTAAAAGCTTTGAGAATCACCTGCTTCAATCAATACAATGCTTCCGGAAGACAATGTTTTTGACGTTTCATTGATGGTAATAGTAATTGGTCCCTCTTTTACAATAATCAATTCTTCCCGATCCATTAAAACATGAGGGGGATGATTTGTTTTACCAGGAGCCAACTCGGAGGAATGCATACTTAACATATTCAGGTCAGTTGTACTTCCCTGTATTTTTACTTTCATTTTATTTTCCACCCCATTTTGCATTTCATTGCTATTCATATGATATACACCCGATACTAACACTTGAGGCTGCGCATTTAAAGTGGCTGTTGCCAAAAATAGAAAGGCAAACAAGGTTATTTTTTTGGACATCATTAATTCTATAAAACTAGCAGCAAAACGCAGCTGGAGTGAATTTATTTTCATATTCAAGTGGTTATTTTTTAGCAAATGATACTGCTTCCTTATTTAAAGTTTCTTTACTGGGAATATTGCCATTGGTAATCATTACTCTGTATTTAAAAGTTACTGAATTTCCTGCATCCAAAGAGAAATTTAATTTTTCTTTTCCACCGCTAAGCACTTCTTGTCCAAGGGTATTTGCAGCAAATAATCCGTATCCACGTGCGTGCCAATAAGTAGGATATCCAGGGTTATTTGGGTGGTCTATAATCGAGATAGCAATATCTTCACCGTTTTTTTGTCCGTACATCATGCACCAGTTATCACGGGTTCCCCATACTTCATTTCCTGTAATGCCTTTACTACTAAGAAAATTACCCGTAACACCTTCATTGTTCAAAACAGCGACTGTAGTGGCGAGACCTTGCGCATCGGTAAAAATTTCTGCCTTTTCCGAAGGC
The DNA here is from genome assembly GCF_048286715.1 of Flavobacterium kochi. NCBI lineage: Bacteria > Pseudomonadati > Bacteroidota > Flavobacteriia > Flavobacteriales > Flavobacteriaceae > Flavobacterium > Flavobacterium kochi. The sequence continues at coordinate 4,268 of NZ_JBLVPW010000038.1, read as the reverse complement.
ATTTCCAATTCCCTTGCTACTCTAATTCCTAATACACCTTCTTTATTATCTTTAAAAGTTACTTTTTCTTCTTGTGCTGTGAGCGTTGTTGTTCGATCAATTGTTCGGCTATTATCATCTCCGCTAAATACCAATACTGTCGTTTCCTTAAGTACTATTTTACCATTGTTATCGACCCAATTTGAATTTACTTTTAACTCGCCTTTTTGTGGTCCTGATTTTACAGCCACAATTTTTTGATGTCGGATGCTACCATATTTGGGTTTATCTGCCGTTTTAATAGCATCCGAATTATTCCAAAAATCTAAGCCATTTACATCTCCATAATTAAACCACATTCCAATATGGTGCGGATGATCTGTTCTTTCATTTGCTCTTGTTGCCAATGGAAATCCACGGGTAACTGTAGTTCCTGAAACTGTTACAAGGGGAAATAAAACGGGTTTGTCAATTGTATTACTATAGAGATAGGATGTAAAAAATTTACCTTCAATCATTACATCTATCTTTTGCTCTTTTTCATTTTGCACAAACGCTACCGGCTTTTGAGCAAATAAATTGGTAAATGAAAATAAACTTACTGCGCAAATACTAATATGTTTTATATAATTCATCTCGTGCTTTATTATTTTAAATAAGATTTAAATGGTTCAAAAGGCTTTCCTCCTACCATTATTTCTTGGGTTTTTTCATCAAAAAAAGCTTTTTCACCGGTGATCACAGCTGCATTGGTCATAATTGTAGCGATAGAATGACTATAGCCCGCTTCTACCGGAGCATTTGGCTGCTTGCGACTTCGCACACATTCCATCCAATTTCGAATATGGTTAGAAGTTAACTTATCACCCCCTGTATTAGCAGAAACAACCAACGGCTCTACTACTGATAGACTTGATTCGGGCAATAAAAAGGATTTTATCCCTGCAGCAGCAGCATACTTTTCGGCCAATCCTCCCAATGAAGAAACGGTATTGGTATTGAGATTTAATTGGCCACCGTTTGAATAGTATATTTCCGCGGGCTTTTCATCTCCATTGTGCATTCGGGATCCAAATGTCACCTGAAAACCGGAAGCAGCATCGTTGCCGGGGCCGTAATCAAAAGTTGCATTAATGGTGTCCCAATTTTTTCTACCATCTTTCCACATATAAATACCTCCATTGGCGACTACGCTCCTGGGATGTTGCAGCCCACTAAACCAATGCACCGTATCTATTTGGTGACTCATCCATTGTCCCGCCAAGCCGGAAGAATAAGGCCAAAACAATCGGAACTCCAGATATTTCCTTGCATCAAATGCCTCATATGGGCGGTTCATTAAATATCTTTTCCAATCGGTATCCGATTCCATTAACTGTGCCACTGTTTCCGGTCTTCGCCATCGCATAGGTTGGTTTACATTCCAAGATAATTCTACCATGGTAATGGCACCAAATTGTCCAGATTTAATATATTGCTCAGCTACATGATAATTATTTCCACTTCTTCTTTGCGAACCAATTTGAACAATTCGATCGGAGGCTTTTATGGCTTTAAAAGCGGTTCGATTGTCTTCCATTGTTTCTGCAAAAGGTTTTTCGCAATACACGTCGCAGCCAGCTTTAACGGCTTCCGTTGCATGCAATGCATGTTGAAAATCTGCCGTACTGACAAAAACAGCATCAACTAGTTTTTTATCATACATTTCTTCATTGTTTCTACATGCCACAATATCGTGTCCCATTTTTTCCTTCCATAAAGCAGCTCCTTCTTCTCTTCTTTTATTCCAAATATCAGATACAGCTACTAGGTCAAAATTCAGTTCCTTGTAATGGTTCATAAAAGAAGGTACATGCGAGCTTTTATGCCTGTCTGAAAAACCAACTACTCCAACTCTTACCCGGTCATTGGCACCAATAATTCTACCATAACTTTTGGCGCTAAGCCCTACCCCTCCTAAATAAACTCCTGCTGAGGTCATTGCAGTTTGTCTAATAAATTTTCTTCTTGAATTTTCCATTGATGTTAATGATGTTTTCTTCGTGAATTTTCTACTGTGATATTAAGTTTTAGTTAAGCTCTTTAATTTTGATACTCTTGAAAGAGACATTGTCTCCATGATCCTGGATAAGAATCCTTCCTTTTGTTGCCATTCCAAAGTTTGTCCAATTTTTGTATTTACTAACAGCTACTAAATCTAAAAACTCATTAGAACCTCTAGTAAATTCTAAAACTTTAAAGCCGTTTAAAAAATATTCCACTTTATTATCTGGCGAAACTCGAACAATTCCTTGATTCCATTCTCCAATGGGTTTAATACTATTATCCGGTTTTTTAGAAGTTATTAAATCATATGTCTTAACTTTAGAAACAGAACTTAGATTACCAGCCGGATTTACAGGAACTCCTACTGCGCTGGTTGTAATATTTTTAACACTAATTATATTATGATTTACTCCGCAAAAAGCATTTAGAGTAATAATAAATGTCATCAAAAACTTGAAACTCCTCATAATTTAATTTTTTTTAATTGACATTAATTTATAATAAAATTATCCCTTAATTAACAGATTACCATCCTGTTGTGTCCTGTTGTTTTTCTAATAATTTTAAAAATAAGATTTTGGAAAAGGTATTAGTACTATGTTGATTTTGGCGCATATTTCAAATCTCCCAAAAACGAAGGAATTTGTGTAATCTTTTTGTTGATTAAGACAGCATTGTATTTTTCTTCCTTCTTTATAAATGTAAAAAAAAAATTAAATTTCTCTTGCCAAATACAGCTACACGAATTTTGATTTGAACATTAATTTATATAATTTGCGACAATAGGAAACCAGGCGCTATTGACGCATTCAACCTAATATGAAAGGATATACATTAAAATGGATACGAACAAAACCACCACGACAATTCTGGAAACAAAACAGCATTTTGAAATTCTCGACGGGTTAAGGGGCATTGCCGCCTTGGCTGTTGTAACGTTTCATTTTATGGAATGGGTTTATGCTGATGCCAGCCAGAACTTTATCGGACATGGCTTTTTGGCTGTCGATTTCTTCTTCTGTCTTTCGGGATTTGTAATAGGATACGCTTATGACGATCGTGTAGCAAAAATGGGCATTCTCCAGTTTTTTATATCAAGAATCATCAGGCTTCACCCGCTGGTTGTAGCAGGATCGGTATTGGGCCTGCTAGCGTTTTTGTTCGACCCGTTTGGCGGTCATCCGGAATTGTATAGCACCGGTAAAATCATTTTGTCATTTTTTTGCTCGATACTCCTTATTCCCTTACCTGTAATAGCTGATCGTGGTTATAATCTGTTCAGCTTCAATGCACCTGCATGGTCGTTGTTTTGGGAATATATTGCCAATATTATTTACGCATTTGTGCTTTATAGAATTGACCGCGGCTACTTGCTGCTATTGACCATACTCTCGGCCGTGGCTATTTGCTTTGTTGGTTACCGGTCAGGCAATTTATTAGGTGGCTGGAGCGGGCCAACCTTTTGGGACGGGAGCGCCCGGATATCATATTCTTTTTTAGCAGGATTGCTTATTTACCGTTCCAACTGGATCATCAGAAACAAGCTGGGATTTATCGGCCTAGCTATATTATTGCTATTTGCCTTTATAATGCCATTCTCAAAATGGAACTGGTTGTCTGAACCTTTGGTAGTGCTATTTTATTTTCCCTTCCTAATAGCTTTCGGCGCGGGGGCTACGTTAACACCTGGCTTGAAAAAGGCTTGCATATTTTCAGGAAAGATCTCCTACCCATTGTACATGACGCATTATGCCGTGTTATGGATGTTCGGTAATTATTACACCAGTAATAAGCCGGGCACTATGCAACTGGCTCTCATTATAATAGCCGGGCTGATCCTGCTGGTGGGAGCAGCGTACCTGGTAATGATAATTTACGATATCCCCTTAAGGAGATATTTAAGCGATAAAAGGAATGAAAGACTTGCCAAACAAAAAGCTGTTGTTGTTTGAAGATACCCTATTTCTATTAAATAGTATATGGTATGCATGAGTTACGCTCATATGATTTCAGAAATCAGAACCTGGCGACTAATTTTCAATCCAGAAACTCGGATCTAAAACAAACAGTAAGTTGTATTAAGCATATAGAAATGAATTAATTGACATAATACCCAGTAGTCGCAACTGAATAAAATAAAAAGCCCCAAAGTGTTGATAAATCAAGCTTTAGGGCAGTTATAGTCTCACCAAAAAGGTGTAAATTGTATTTGCGAAAATTCAAAATGCGACTATGGACAAAGT
>NZ_JBLVPW010000037.1:0-33448 GCF_048286715.1 Flavobacterium kochi | reverse complement strand
CTTTGATCGTCTGGGAATGTCTTTATAAACTCTAAAATATTCTCACCCTGAAATATCTTTTCCATATCCTTGTATTTACTATAAATATAAGTGTTTTTTATGTAAGTAACTCGATATTTTTTTATATATTTTTTGGAATGGTGCCAAAACAACATCCATATTTATTAGTCCAATATCATTTGTGGCTCTGTATGTTAATAAAATAGCCAAGGGGGAGAGGATTATCGAAGATAACCAGGCACCCATAAATGGAGTTAATCCATTTTCCTGTGAAATTCTTTTGCCAAAAGTATTTATAAAATGGAAGGTTATGAAAATTAAAACGGCAAAAATAATAGGTAGTCCAAGCCCCCCTTTTCTGATGATGGCTCCTAAAGGTGCTCCTATAAAAAACATCAAAAAACAGGCGTATGCAATTACGAATTTATCGTAAAATGCCAATAAATGATTGTTGATGTTTTTTCGTTTTGCTTTAAATTCCGTTTCACTGGCATCGATGTTATATTTTGTACTTGCCAGATTACTGATGGCAAGTTCTAAAATCTTAGATTTTTCATCATTGTTGTATAATGACAATATATTATTGGGAAGCGGTTTGCTTTTTTTGAGTGGCTTTATTTTATTGTCCCTCGGAATTGCAATGCGCTGATTCATGTTTTCCGAAAACGAAAGGATATCCGTTTTTAAATTCTTATGTAAGGAATCCAGTGTATAATTTAATTCACTCACATTAAGCATCGTATTGGTATTTGCGATGCTCTGATCATTCACATCGACTTTATTCAGTTTTGATAGATCGATATTGATGATGTATTTTTTAAATGAACTTTTAGCAAATGGCATTTTGCTTCTGTCTTCATATTTTTTGGGAACGATATCTTCGTAATAGTAGCCATTATTCAGTACCAATTGCAGAATGCTGGATTTCTCGCTGCTAATCAATTCTCCATTTTTGGCTTTGATAACGGTTTTACTGCCGTCACCAAGATTTGATTTTTTGTGGATTGTAATTCCGGTCAGGAAATTTCCATTCTCTCCGGATTTTTTATTCACTTTGATATTATAAAAACCAACATCACTAAACTGACCTTCGGCGATTGCCAGAGCAGGTTTGGCCTGAGCAATGTTTTTTCTGAAATTGATGAATTTATATTCCGCAAAAGGAATGACGTTATTGGCAAAAAGAAAGGCGATGAATCCCAATATAACAATAAAAATAGTTAAGCTTTTCAAGGCCCTGTTCAGTGAAACACCCGCCGATTTCATAGCAGCCAATTCATAATTTTCGGACAAATCCCCAAAAGTCATTATCGAAGCCAATAGTACTGATAGCGGTAAAACCAAAGGGATTATTCGAGGCATTGAAAATCCCAAAAACTTGATAATCATTAGTAAATCCAAATCTTTACCTGCCAATTCGGATATAAATAACCAAACGGTCTGAAGTATAAAAATGAAAAATAGTATTACAAATACAGTTGTAAATGTAGTCAGAAATGTTTTTAATAAGTATTTGTCAAGAATTTTCACCTAAGAATTAATCTAATTTATTGATGTAGTAATTTGGATATTTACTTTCGGTAAAGGTAAATTGATTTTTTGACAAAGGTTGGTTGGTTTTAAAAGAATTAACGGTTAAAGTAGTTTTTGTGCCTTTTTTACCCATTTCAATTAAGTTGTAGATGTGTTTGGTCTGTACGTCAATGCCTAATAATATTTCTTTTCTTTGATCTTTTGCATTGGTAGGAACCAATTTAATGTACTGAATTTTTCTTCCTTTTACATCCTGCAAAATATCCATATTATATCTGTAACCAGAGTTGAAAAAAGTCAATAACTTGGAGGGAGTGATGGCATTGTCGTCTTTGTCACTTACTTTAGAAATAGTGATTTCTTCATCTTCAGGAACAATGGTATAGCTTTTTTTACCGTCAAAAATTTTAGTGACTCCCATAAAATTCAATACAAATTGATTGCCTTTCATGGTTACATTTCCTTTACTGTCCTGGTTAATATTTTCTTTGGCATTATTCAAAGAATATTTAAAATCAATAACGATATTATTATAACTTCTGACTTTTGCTGTAACCTGATCTAAAAGGTCTTTCGCTTTTTTGTCTTGCGCTTGAATTGAAAAACTAAAAAATAGTAAAGCTGCAATTTGAAAAAATCTACTCATCCTTTTTATATTATTTTTTTTTAATTCTTGAATCTTTGATTCCATGGTGTTAGTTGTTTTGTTCATTGTTGAAAAATTGATCAAGAGAACTCATGTCCAGAATGTTTACACTACGTGCTTTACTTCCTTCAAACGGGCCTACAATTCCAGCGGCTTCCAATTGATCAATTAATCGACCTGCTCTGTTGTAACCTAATTTTAGTTTTCTTTGTAACAATGAAGCCGAGCCTTGTTGTGCATTTACTATTATTTCGGCGGCTTCTCTAAACAAAGTATCTCTTTCGGAAATATCCATATCAAGATTAATGCCACTTTCCTCTCCAACAAATTCCGGAAGCAGATAAGCTGTCGCATAGGCTTTCTGAGAACCGATGAATTCGGTGATTTTTTCTACTTCTGGTGTATCTATAAAGGCACATTGTACGCGAACCACATCATTTCCGTTGGTGTAAAGCATATCACCCCGTCCGATCAATTGATCAGCACCCTGAGTGTCAAGAATGGTTCGGGAATCAATTTTGGAGGTAACTCTAAAAGCAATTCTCGCAGGGAAATTGGCTTTTATCAAACCTGTAATTACATTAACAGAAGGTCGTTGGGTCGCTATAATTAAGTGAATTCCAATAGCTCGTGCCAATTGTGCCAAACGGGCAATGGGAACTTCAACTTCTTTGCCTGCCGTCATGATTAAATCGGCAAACTCATCTACAACAAGAACGATATAAGGTAAAAAACGGTGTCCGTTTTCCGGATTCAGTTTTCGAGCTTTAAATTTATCGTTGTACTCTTTGATATTCCGTACCATCGCATCTTTTAATAAAGAATAGCGGTTGTCCATTTCTACGCAAAGTGAATTCAGGGTATTGACCACTTTTGCATTATCAGTAATGATAGCGTCATCCATGTCCGGAAGTTTCGCTAAATAATGTCTTTCAATTTTATTAAAAAGGGTTAGCTCTACTTTTTTAGGATCGACCAAAACAAATTTAACTTCGGCTGGATGCTTTTTGTACAAAAGCGAAGTCAAAACAGCATTTAATCCAACTGATTTACCCTGTCCGGTAGCTCCCGCCATCAACAAGTGAGGCATTTTGGCTAAATCAACCACAAAAGTTTCATTCGAAATTGTTTTTCCAAGAGCGATTGGCAATTCCATTTCGGCTTCCTGAAATTTGGCGGAACCAATAACACTTTTCATCGAAACCATTGTCGGATTCTTATTGGGAACCTCGATTCCGATGGTCCCTTTTCCTGGAATAGGAGCAATGATACGAATTCCTAATGCCGAAAGTGACAAGGCGATATCATCTTCTAAACTTTTGATTTTTGAAATACGAATACCCGCTTCCGGTACAATTTCATATAAGGTAACTGACGGTCCGACAGTAGCTTTTATCTGGGCAATTTCAATCTTGTAATTGCGCAGCGTGTCAACAATTCTATTTTTATTTTCTTCCAGTTCTTCCTGGTTGATGGTGATTCCTCCGGTTGAATATTCCTTTAATAAGTCTATCGTGGGGAATTTATAATTGGATAAATCCAGGGTTGGATCAAATAATCCAAAATCAGCCACCAATCGGGAGGCTAAATTTTCCTCAATAATATCTTCTTCCGGAGCAGTTTCTATAACAAAAGTATCCAAAGGGTTCGAAATGATTTCCGGACTGGCCGCTGGTGTCACTGCCATGGCAAGAGGTTTCGCTATGGGGTCCAGATTAATTTCGGAGGAATTGTTGATTGTTGGTTTTAACGCTTCCTTGTTAATTTCGAACTGGGTACCATTTGTTTTCAGATGAATGTCGTCAATTTCCTGTTCTGCAACCGCAAATTCTTCTAAATTATACCCGCTGCTTTTTGCTCCATTTAGCGGAATAGTGGCTAAATCAGCTTTGATTTCTTTTTTTGTAGTGTCAAAAAAAGATTGAATATTTTCGGGGGAAATTTTGATTTTGAAAATTGCATAAATGATTAATCCGAACAACAAAATCAATAAAGTTCCTGTTTTTCCAATGTAATCCTGCAAAAATAAATTCAGTTCAAATCCAATTGTCCCTCCTAATTCGGGTGCTGAAGTGGCAAAAAATCCAAACAAAATCGATACAATAATGATTACGAATAAATCCCAAAACCAAATATTCTTCAGTTTTTTTAACGAAATAGCCAAAACCATATACATTCCTGTCAGGAAAAACAGACGTACCAATATAAATGCGGCAAGTCCAAAACCTTTATAAACAAGCAGATCTGCTAAAAAGGCACCAAATTTCCCTAGCCAATTGTGGACCGTTTCGGTTCTGTCGGTCAATTCACCAACAGCACTTTGATCTTGTTGTCCATAAATGTAAAAGGAAATAAATGCAAATAATAAAGCAATTGAAAATAATACCAAAAGGGAACCAAAAACAATTTTGTGTTGTTTGGTTAGTTGCAATGGATTATTGACCTCCTTTTCAGAATCCTTTTTTTTATCTAAAGGTGCTGTTTTTGTTGTTTTTGCCATTCTTGATTGTAATAATACCTTACAGAAGTATTGGTATATATATGATTAAACCGATTACTATTGCTGTTAAAGCAGCAAAAAAAACTGCTCCTGCAGCAATATCTTTGATAAATCCAATTCTTTCATGATAATTTGGATGAATAAAATCGGCTATTTTTTCAACAGCCGTATTTAAACCTTCAATGCTCATCACCAGGCCAATGGCCAAGGTTTGAAAAAGCCATTGTGTGGAAGTTATTCCAAAATAGAATCCGGCAAAAGTCATTAGTATACCCAATGAAAATTGTACCATTATACTGTGTTCAGTGCTAATTAATTTTACGGCACCTTTAAAAGCGTACGTGACACTTTTTAATCTTCCGGTAAAAAAAGTATTGTCTTTTTCAAATTCCATTCAGATACTATTAAAGTGCTGCTAATGCCGCTTCGTAATTTGGCTCATCAACAATTTCAGAAACCTGCTCGGTATGGGTAACTGTTCCGCTTTCATCAACTACAATGATTGCTCTGGAATGCAATCCGGCTAAAGGACCGTTTACAATTTCCAAACCATTGGTTTTACCAAAAGCTCCAGCTTGGAAATCAGATAAATTAATAACATTTTCAAGTCCTTCAGCACCACAAAACCGGTTTTGGGCGAAAGGTAAATCTCTTGAGATACATAGTACATTGGTATTTTCCAATTTACTTGCGCTTTCGTTAAATTTTCTAACGGATGTGGCACAGGTACCTGTATCAATACTTGGAAAAATATTCAAAACTAATTTTTTTCCGGCAAAGTCACCTAGTGTAGCAACGGACAGATCGTTTTTAACTAATTTAAAATCACTCATTTTTGAGCCTACTGTTGGTAATTCCCCTAAGGTATTTATTGGATTTCCTTTTAATGTTATCGAAGCCATAATTTTTGTTTTTTAATGAGGTTCAAAAGTATGAAAATTATTTAAGATTTAGTGAGGAAACTTAGTGATAAAGTTCAAGATTTTGGAGTATTAAGTAAACCCGTACAACCTACTATCTATTTTATGAGATGCATAAAAAAACGCAGCCGTTTCGGACTGCGTTTTTAGAAATATTGAATTAAAATTTCTTTTTTATTTGTCGATAGAACCCAGAACACGCTTCATAAAACCGTTCAAAGCTTCTTTTTTATCAGTTCCGGTTTTTACCAGTTTGTTTACTTCCAAAGCACCATACATATTAGAAATTAATTCGCCAATTACATCTAATTCTTCATCTTTCAATGAAATGATTTCAGTCATTGCTTCCAAAACTTCAATTGTTTCTATGATGTAATCTTCATCATTTTCTTCTATAAACTGCGTTAAATGCTTAATAACCGGTAATTTCATCTGAGTTTTTTTAATAGATAATAGGAATTGTATGCTGTTTAGGAAGACTTTTAAACAATTTCGTTAACTAATTCAATCAGTACTTCTTGTTTATTCGTTTGCGTTTCGTTTACTAATTTACCATTTACAAAAGTGGCAAAAGTCGGTAAATTACTCACATTAGCTAATTTTCTTGATTCAGGAAAATTTTCAGCATCAACAAGAGCAAAAGTAATTGTCTCGTTTTCTGAAGCCAATTTTTTGAATTTTGGTTTCATAATGCGACAATTTCCACACCATGAGGCCGAAAATTGAACTACAACTTTTTCGTCTTTTGCAATTAAATCCGCTAAAGTATCTTCGTTTAATTCGATTAACATAGTTTTTGATTTTTTAATTGAGTAACAAAATCCAATGGCAATTTAAAATAGTGAAATTGCCATTGCTATTGCCATTGTTTTATTAGTTTAAAGTTAAATATTCCGCAGTGCTTTTTCTGTCAGCGCTCATTGCTTCTTTTCCGGCTTCCCAGTTGGCAGGACAAACTTCACCTTTTTCCTGTATGTGTGTGTACGCATCAACCATACGTAAATATTCATTTACGTTGCGGCCTAATGGCATATCGTTTACACTTTCGTGGAAAATTTTTCCCTCTTCATCAATAAGGTAAGTAGCTCTGTATGTTACATTAGATCCTTCGATAATAATAGAATCCGTTTCTTCACTGTATCCTGTTTCTTCAATATCAAGAATTCCTAAGATATTGGATAGGTTTCTGTTGGTATCAGCAAGAATAGGGTAGGTAACACCTTCGATTCCACCATTATTTTTTGGTGTATTTAACCAGGCAAAATGCACTTCATTGGTATCACAAGAAGCACCTATAACAATTGTATTTCTTTTTTCAAATTCTGGTAAAGCAGCTTGAAAAGCATGTAATTCAGTTGGACATACGAATGTGAAATCTTTCGGGTACCAAAACAAAAGTACTTTTTTGTTGTTTTTTGTAGCTTCTTCGAAAATATTGATTTTTAGATTATCACCCATTTCTGAGATAGCGTCTACTGCAATGCTTGGGAATTTTTTTCCTACTAATGACATATTATTTGTTTTAATTAATTTTTTTGATGGTGCAAAAATAGCCTAAACGGTTGAATTGAAATAATAGCGTTTGATTATAAATATTTATTTATAAATAAATATTTCTTATGACAGAGTGTTTTAAAATTAAAACCACGAATTAAATACCGTTAACAGTCACAGGCAGAGTGCCTTTGCAATGGGTGTTTTCTAAAAGTTGTTCCGCTGCGGTTTCTTGAAATTCTGTAAAATCCTGATACATTTGAACGATTCCTAAAGCGTGTTTTAAATTTGGGATCACCTGAAGTGCATAAGGGTTTCCAAAAACATACAAAACACATTTTTTATTTTGGAACAAATTACCCAAAAACTGAAGTGTTTCATCTTCAATATCAAAATTATTTAAAGGTTTTGCCTTTGGAACGAACAATGAAATAATAATAGTATCAAAACGGATTAGTGCTTCTTCCAATTCTTTTATTGTCAGATCACTTCCCGTTCCATAACAAAATTCAGGAGAAGGCAAGGCAGCTGTCAGGTTTTTAAAAAATGTATTGTTGGTGTTTTTATAGAGGCTGAGTTTGGCGAGATCTTCTCTGTTTTTGGCATCAAAAACAGTCACGGTATTGTGGTTGTCTTTTATTTTTGTAATACAGTTTTGAGCAATTTTCAGGTTTAAGGCAACAGTGGTTTCAAAATCAAAATCACTTTGTGAAAGATTTGGTAAATGGAGTTTCCTGTTTACAATTCCCGCTTTTTGTTTGCATTTCCACAATCTGTTAAAACTGGCTTCAATTCGGTCCGGAGTTGCTTTTTTTAGTATTTCCTGAATTCCTTCCGGTACATTTTCGGTAAAACACAAGACATCATTTCCAGCATTGAAAGCTTCCCATTCCAGTTGTCCTTTTTTCTTATATAATTTGGAGACGCTATGCATATTCAGTGCATCCGAAATCACCAGGCCATCGTAACCCAATTGCTCTCGCAGAAGCGTTTGGATTACCGATTTTGATAATGTTGCCGAAGTATCTTTTCCGTCATTCAAAGCAGGAACGGCCAAATGACCGATCATAATAGAATCAACATTGTTTTCGATACCCTGTATAAAAGGATATAACTCATTGGCTAATAATTCTGCTTCTGTTTCTTCTAGGACGGGTAATCCTAAATGCGAATCGACATTGGTATTTCCGTGCCCCGGGAAATGTTTGAGACAACCCAAAATACCAACATCATTCATTCCTTTCAGGTATTCAAGGGCAAATTGCGCTACTTTTTCTTTATTTTCACCAAAAGAACGATACCCAATTACAGGATTATTGGGATTAGTATTGATATCCGCCAATGGCGCTAAATTATAATGGATTCCAACTGATTTTAAGTCCAGACCTATTTGTTTGCCTACCTCGTAAACCAAATGTTTTTCACTATTCGGTAAAGCGCCAAGGGTAATGGCATAAGGATATTGGGGTGTTTTTTCGACGCGCATGGCTAATCCCCATTCTGCATCGATACTCATCAACAAGGGAGTCGTAGCACAGTTTTGATAGCGAACAATGAGCTCTTTTAGACGCTGAAAACTGGCATCATTTAAAACTACTTTTTTCTTGGTTTCATAATTTGTTGCGGCACTGGCCCTGCTATGAAAAAAAGTCAAACCGCCTATATTGTGGTCTGTGATTAATCGTTCGGTTGCCAGGATGTTTTCTTCGGTATCATTTATAAAAACGGCGGGGAAGAAAAATTGCCCTATTTTTTGTTCTAATGTCATTTTGAAACAGCCTTAATTTGTAAAATTAAATATCTGATTTTTTTCCAAAATCGGAAGGAAAAAGTAAAAATCGGGAAAGGATTAATCCTGGTATTGTGGCGCAAAACACCCAAATAAAGAAATTTCCGTAACCCAAATATTCCTGAATAAATCCGCTCAGCATTCCCGGAAGCATCATCCCCAAAGCCATAAATCCTGTCGCAATAGAATAATGAGACGTTTTTGATTCGCCATCGGCAACGTAAATCAAATACATCATAAAGGCAGCGAACCCAAATCCATACCCAAATTGTTCTGCAATTACGGTGGCATAAACATAGAAAATGGATTCAGGATGAAAATGGGATAGTAAAATGAATCCTATTATAGGCAGGTGCATGGCTAAAAACATAGGTAACATCCATTTACCAAGACCTCCTTTTGAAATGGCTATTCCACCAAGGATCCCTCCGATTACCAGCGCAGTAACTCCAAAGGTGCCATAAATAATACCGACATCTTCAGTGGTCAATCCCATACCGCCTTTGATTTTTTCATCTATTAAAAATGGAGTTAACATTTTTAACAATTGGGATTCTCCCAATCGGAATAGCAATATAAAGGTCAATACAATTCCAATTTGTTTCTTTTGAAAAAAGGTTTTAAAAACAACCGTGAAACTCTGTTTTTTTTCAGTTTCAGTTACAGCTTTAGTTTCTTCCACTTTTGGAGTGGTAAAAAAGTTATAGAGGGTTAGAAAAACCATAATCAGGGCTACAATTATCATCGTATACGACCAGGCTTTGCTTTTGTTTCCATATTTTTGCTCCAGAAAACCACCCAGAATTACGATTAATCCATTGGCGGTAAGCATGGAAAGTCTGTAAAAAGTGCTTCGGATTCCTAAGAAAAAAGATTGTTGTTCTTTGGCTAAAGCCAACATATAAAAACCATCGCTTGCAACATCATTTGAAGCTGAGGCAAAGGCCGCAACCCAAAAAACAGCCAGGCTCAGTACGAAAAAATTGCTCATCGGAATGGTTAGTCCCACAATTAAAAAGGCTATTGCGATAACCAATTGCATCGCCAGAAACCACTTTCTTTTGGTGGCATATAAATCTATAAAAGGGCTCCATAATGGTTTAATAACCCAAGGCAGGTATAATAAACTGGTATAGACTCCGATGTCTTCATTGTTGATGCCTAAACTCTTGTACATAATGACCGATACGGAGATGATGATGGCATACGGAAAACCTGACGCAAAATTTAATAATGGAATCCAAAACCAGGGGCTACTGTCTTTTCTCATTTAAGATGGAATAATATTCAATTCAAATTTTATAGTGTGAAATTAACTAAAGTGGGTTGACTTTCATTACCATAAAAATCGATGAATGTAATGGCGCAGCTTGTGTTTTTATCTAATTTATAGGTTGGAATCACAATTTCAACAGTATCAATATTCTCTTTAAATGCTATTTTATCAATAATCTGACTGGGATCACTGATGTCAATTTTTGAATTAAATTTAGCGCCATAAACCATAACATAACGGACTTTACTGTATAATGGATATTTAACATTAAAGCTTGAAGAAATGGGATTTACCAGAACGCTGTTCACAGTAGGTACAATAACCATTTTTTTAATGGAATTAGGAACTACAGTAGGAAGTGCAGGGTATTTGTATTGGTTTGCTACCAATAGTTGTGTTACGTTCTGATTTCTGTTTAAAAATGATTTGGCACTAAAAAAAACATTTCCCTGAATGTTTTTATAACTACGGGTAATATCAATTTGATTCGGAATTTCATTGGGGTTATTCCATTTTTTATCGGAATCGGTATTTATTTTATAGGTTCCGTTTCCAATGTAAATGGCTGTATTGGTTGAGTTTTCAGACCACCAACGCAATAATTTTGAATAGGAAGCTTTCGGATGATCCATGCTCCAATACAATTGTGGCACGAGATAATCAATCCATTTGTTTTGCATCCACGCGATGGGATCAGCGAATAAATCATCATAATTGGTTTGTCCGGACTCTGTTTCAGAACCTCTTGGATCCACTGATTTATTTCTCCAGACTCCAAAAGGACTAATGCCAAATTGTACCCAGGGTTTTATGCTTTTTATCGAAAGAGAAACACATTTTACAAAATTATTGACGTTAGAACGTCTCCAGTCTTCTAAACTTAACCCGTTTCCATATTTTTTAAATGAATCGGTGTCATTAAATTGTTCTCCTTTTATTTTATAGGGATAAAAATAATCATCAAAATGGATGGCATCGATGTCGTATTTTTCAACAACTTCTTCAACTACGGACAATAAATGGTTTTGCACTTCTGGCAGTGCCGGATTGTAATAGTATTTTCCGCCATATTTAATCATCCATTCCGGATGTTGGTAAAAATCGTGTTTCGGGCTTAAAATAGCCGTGTTCAGGTCCATTGTGGCACGATACGGATTTAACCAGGCGTGAAATTCAAAACCTCTGGCGTGGGTTTCGTTTATCATCCATGCCAATGTGTCAAAATAGGGTTTTGGGGCCTGTCCTTCTTTTCCGGTCAAAAAACGAGACCATGGCGCTAATTCCGTTGGATAGAAGGCATCTCCGACACTTCTGATTTGTACAATTACAGCATTATAGTTTAATTTTTTATAGGCATCTAAAATTTCAATAAAATCAGCTTTTTGTTTGTTTTCATTGTCCGTACTGCTTTTTGGCCAGTCGATATTAACAACGGTGGCGATCCAAACTGCTCTAAATTCATTTTTAGGATTTGCAGCCATCATTTGTGCATTTCCATTCCAGGAAGAAAGTAAAAAGCACGAAATAAGTACCAGGGCAAGCTTGCATTTTTTCATTGGGATTGTAATTTATAAAGTATTCAAAAATAGTTTTTTTAGTGAAATTTACCAGTTAAAAAGGGTATAAAATTTGACTTATTTTACTAGCGCAATTTCTTTGCCAAAAAGCTTTTAAATTTAACTTTCTGTAAAAGAATAAACTTTTTGAATTTTTCTTATTTGTTTTTTTAATTTATAATACGCTATATATTTATATTTGTCGAATAAAGCTGTAGTATCAGTTTTTATAAAATATAATGTATAAGCCATGTTAACCTCATTTGAATTACAACAATTATCCGAATCATTAGAAGGAACACTTTTATGTGATGATCTTAATAAAACGATATACGCCACTGATGCTTCCGCTTATAGAATTATGCCGCTTGCTGTGGCCATTCCAAAATCGGAAGAGGATATTGTCAAAATTATTCGCTTTGCGGCAAAAAATAAGATTTCAATCACACCCAGAACTGCCGGAACATCACTGGCAGGGCAAACGGTAGGTAACGGGATTATTGTAGATGTTTCGAAATATTTCACCAGGATTGTTGCTTTTGATCCCGTAAAAAAAACGGTAACAGTACAGCCGGGAGTGATTCGGGATGAACTGAATTTGTATTTAAAACCTCATGGGTTGTTTTTTGGTCCCAATACTTCAACTTCAAATCGATGTATGATAGGAGGGATGGTAGGGAATAATTCATCGGGGACCACGTCGATACGTTATGGAGTTACCCGAGACAAAATAGTAGAATTAAAAGCCGTTTTGAGTGATGGCAGTACAACCGTATTTAAAGATATGACTTCGGAAGAATTCATTGAAAAAACAAAAGGAGATACACTTGAGAATACCATTTATAAGACCATTTATCAGGAACTTTCGAATACAGAAAACCAGAAAGAAATTGTAAAGGAGTTTCCAAAGCCTGAAATTCACAGGCGAAATACGGGTTATGCAATAGATTTATTATTAAAATCGGAACTGTTTTCAGGAACGGAAAAAACGATAAACTTAGGAAAATTGCTTTGTGGAAGCGAGGGTACTTTAGCATTTACAACGGAAATCACGTTGAAAGTAGATGATTTACCGCCAACAAATAATGTCATGGTGGTAGCCCATTTTCATTCCATTCAGGAAAGTTTAGAGGCTGTAGTCACCGCGATGAAACATCATTTGTATACATGTGAACTGATGGATGATACGATTCTGAATTGTACCAAAACCAACAGAGAGCAGGCCAAAAACAGGTTTTTTATACAAGGGGATCCCAAGGCAGTTATAATGCTTGAAGTGGCATCGCATATTAGTATGGATGATGCAGAATCACAAGCGGATGCGCTGATAGCAGATCTTGAACTGCATAATTTTGGGTATGCCTTGCCTAAAATTTACGGATCCGATATTGATAAAATAAACGAGTTGCGAAAAGCGGGTCTGGGACTTTTAGGAAGTATAGTAGGAGATGATAAAGCAGCTGATTCAATTGAAGATACCGCTGTTGAGCTGAGTGATTTGCCAAATTATATTGCCGAGTTCTCCGCTATGATGCAGCGTCATGGTCAGAGTGCCATTTATTATGCACATGCCGGAGCCGGAGAAATTCACTTGCGACCTGTTTTAAACCTAAAAACAAAAGAAGGACTGCACCAATTTAGAAACATCGCAACCGAAGTGGCTGTTTTGGTAAAAAAATACAGAGGTTCATTGAGCGGGGAACATGGAGACGGAATAGTGCGCGGAGAGTTTTTACCTTTTATGATTGGAGAAAAGAACTACGAATTATTAAAACGGGTAAAAAAGGCTTTTGACCCCCATACAATTTTAAACGTCGGAAAAATTGTAAATGCCTCCAAAATGGATGAAAACCTTCGGGTGGAAGCGGGCAGACTGGAACCGGACATAAAAACGATTCAGGATTTTTCGGACAGTATGGGGATTTTGCGTGCGGCAGAGAAATGCAATGGTTCCGGCGATTGCAGAAAATTACCGTCAGCAGGTGGTACTTTATGTCCAAGTTATCGCGCCACACGAAACGAAAAAGACACCACTCGTGCCAGAGCCAACGCGCTGAGAGAATATTTGACGCATTCAGAAAAGGAAAATAAATTCAATCACGAAGAATTATATAAAGTATTTGAGTTGTGTGTAAGTTGCAAAGCTTGTGCCAGTGAATGCCCGAGTAATGTGGATGTTGCAGCCTTAAAATCGGAGTTTTTATACCAATACCAAAAAGCAAACGGATTTTCTTTGCGAAATAAAGTATTTGCTTTCAACGCTAAGCTAAATCAGCTCGGTAGTATTACTCCTTCTATTACCAATTTCATCGTTAATTTGCCTTTGGTCAAAAAGAGCATGGGCATTGCCCCAAAAAGGGAAGTTCCCTTATTGGCTCCGGCTACTTTTAGAAGCTGGTATAAAAAAAATAAATCAAAAGCAACAAGCGATTCTTTTGCAAACGGAAAAGTATATCTGTTTTGTGATGAGTTTACTAATTTTTACGATGTCCCGGTTGGTATAGATGCCTATCAATTATTGACAGGACTCGGCTATGAGGTCATAATAGCGGATCATGAGGAAAGCGGAAGAGCTTTTATATCTAAAGGGTTTCTAGAAGAGGCAAAAGTGATTGCCAATAAAAACGTAGCTATTTTTTCCACTATTATTGCTACCGACTGTCCATTGATAGGAATAGAACCATCGGCGATATTGACTTTTAGAGATGAATACCTCCGTTTGGCAGATGACAAAGAAAATGCCGAAAAACTATCCAACAATGTATTTACCATTGAAGAATTTTTCAAAAATGAGAGTGCAAAAGGAAAAATTCATTCAGAACAATTTTCTGACCGGGAGCAAACAATAAAAATCCACGGACACTGCCATCAGAAGTCGCTGAGTTCTATTGAAGCGACTTTTGCCATGTTGAATTTACCAAAAAACAGTTCGGTTACGATATATAATTCAGGATGCTGTGGTATGGCGGGTTCTTTTGGCTATGAAAAAGAACATTATGATATTAGTATGCAGATGGGAGAAGATACTTTGTTTCCAAAAATCAGGGCGACTGATGCCACTGTAACCATTGCTGCCGCGGGAACCAGTTGTCGCCATCAGATTTTTGACGGGACAACCAGAAAAGCGCTGCATCCGGTCTCGGTTTTAAAGTCCTATTTAAAATAGATTTGGACTTGTTTTGAAACATTAAATGTATAATATTTGTAAAAAAGGAATTCGGTCGAAAAACTTTATTTTATATCTATTATTTCGTGTAAAATACCGCTGTAAAATGATTATTTGTCATTTTTTTAGCCTTAAAAAAATGAAATACGGAATAAAACTTGAAATTTAAAACAAAATTCTTTCCGTAAAATTTCAAATATCGAAATTGTTTTATGATATTTGATTTTTTATACAATTTACATTATTTGCGAGTCGAAACTGCAACACTTACGGTATATTAATTTTTGATGATAAAATTTACAATATGGCATTTTCAGATTTATTCAGGAAGAAAACGGTACAGGATATTTTAAGACAGGTTGAAAAAAATAATGCGGACGGTCATAATGCACTTGGAAAGCATTTAACGGCGCGTGATTTGACTGCCTTTGGAATTGCAGCAATTGTTGGGGCCGGAATTTTTAGTACCATTGGAAAAGCCAGTGCTGATGGAGGACCGGCGGTTATCTTTCTTTTCTTGTTTACGGCCATAGCCTGTAGTTTTGCCGCTTTTGCTTATGCAGAATTTGCTTCGATGGTTCCCGTTTCCGGAAGTGCTTATACCTATTCTTACGTCGCATTTGGAGAAATAATAGCCTGGATTATCGGCTGGGCATTAATAATGGAATATGCAGTAGGAAATATAACGGTCGCAATATCGTGGAGTGATTATTTTACCGGATTGCTCGATAGCATGGGGATTCACTTACCGCAGTATGTCCAAATGGATTATCTATCAGCTTCCAATGGATTTAGGGATGCAACCGCTTTGATGCAGGGAGGAAAAACATTTGAAAATTTAAGTGTGGCGACACAGGCAGCCTACACTGCGTGGACTACCGCTCCGGTTATAGGGTCTTTGCACCTTGTAGCGGATTTACCGGCTTTATTGATTATTGTTTTGATTACAGCGTTGGTTTATCGCGGTATGAAAGAATCCCGAAATGCCAGTAATATTATGGTGGTTGTCAAATTATGTATTGTGCTTTTGGTTATTGCCGTAGGACTTTTTTATGTTGATACGGAAAATTGGCACCCTTTCGCTCCAAATGGGGTTTCAGGAGTATTAAAAGGAGTTTCAGCAGTATTCTTTGCGTACATCGGGTTTGATGCTATTTCTACAACTGCCGAAGAATGTAAAGATCCGCAACGGGATTTACCAAAAGGAATGATGTGGGCCATTATTATTTGTACACTTTTATATATAGCAATTGCGTTGGTGCTGACCGGAATGGTGAGTTACAACGATTTGAACGTAGGAGATCCATTGGCGTTTGTATTTGATAAATTGCATTTGAAATGGATGTCAGGAATTATCGCAGTAAGTGCTGTAATTGCCATGGCAAGTGTTTTACTGGTATTCCAAATGGGACAGCCCCGTATCTGGATGAGTATGAGTCGTGACGGACTTTTGCCAAAACGTTTTTCTACAGTGCACCCTAAATTTAAAACACCTTCTTACGCTACAATTGTTACGGGTTTTGTAGTAGCGGTTCCCGCTTTGTTTTTGAATCTGACCATGGTTACGGATTTGTGCAGTATCGGAACTTTATTTGCTTTCGTATTAGTTTGTGCCGGCGTTTTGGCTTTACAAAACCGAACAGATATTCCTCGTGGAAAATTTAAAACACCCTATGTGAATTCAAAATTTATCATGCCTGTTTTAATTAGTATAGGATTGTTTTTTGCTTTTGGTTACAATAAAAAGGCAACAATGGATTTCATTACTAACGAGACTCAAATCAACAGTCCGGAAGCTATCGTTACTGCATTGGATCAACAGGAAACTCAAAATGTATATGATTATTTAATAGGTATTGACGGTGTAAACAGCTCCACCGACACTCCGGATTTGGAGTTTTTACTGAGCCAGTACCAACAGGACGATGCGAAATATGCAAGCGTAATCGCAGGCTTGCCAGTGGCAGCTGCCATTAAATATGAAAGTGGTTTTGGTTTGTTCAAACACAAAATCCCAATGTGGATATTTCTGATTGTTTTGGTCGGCTTATCGGTCTGGTCATTCAAGGAAAATTTATCGTTAATCCCACTTTTAGGTTTAATCTGTTGTTTGTATATGATGGCAGAACTCAGTGTCTGGAACTGGATTTATTTCACTATTTGGTTGCTTATTGGTTTGATGATTTATTTTGGCTTTAGCCGTAATAACAGTAAGTTGAACTTGAAGGAAGCTTAAAACTTTAAAGATTTACATATTAAAACTGTAATCAAGGCGTTTTTTTAGACCAAAAAAATCCGTTCGAAATATGCTTTCGAACGGATGCAACAAACTACAAAAACTAAAAAAAAAATTATTCCGTCAAAAGAGATTCTGATGTCAGCACATTCAGTGCTGTCATACATTTTTTCATCATTTGGTAGGTTCTTTCAATATCATTGTCCAGACCTATAGAAAACCGAATTAAACCATCGGTCAATCCCATTTCTATTTGCTCTTGCATTGGAATTTCACTGGAAGTGGAAGTACCGGGCGCGCTGAATAAGGTTTTATAAAATCCTAAACTCACAGCAAGGTATCCCAAATTTTTCGCCTGCATTAATTCCATCAATTCATTGGCTTTCTCCAAAGTTCCAACATCCAGGGTCATCATTCCGCCAAAACCATATTCGGGATTAATCATAGTGGCATACAATTCATGACTTGGATGACTTTTTAATCCCGGATAAACCGTTTTCAATCCGTCTTTTTCAAAACGTTCCGCCAGATACATGGCATTGTAACTGTGTTGTTTCATCCGGATGTGTAGCGTGCGCAGGTTTTTCATCACACTGGCAGAGCGCAGGCTGTCCATTGTAGGACCCAATAACATGCTGGCGCCGCTATTTACATTTTTTAAACGATCAATAAATTCCTGAGAAGCACACGTTACACCGCCTACCGTATCGCTGCTTCCGTTGATGTATTTCGTTAAGCTGTGGATTACAATATCGGCACCTAATTTTGCTGGAGAAACCGATAAGGGCGAAAAAGTATTATCAACCACCAATTTCAAATTGTGTTTTTTTGCAATTTTTGCCAAGCCAGCAATATCAGCCACTTCCAGTAAAGGATTACTCACTGTCTCGCAGTACAAAACTTTGGTTTCTGGTGTAATGGCAGCTTCGACAATATCTAATTTCGTGATGTCGACAAAAGTGGTTTGGATGCCTAATCTTGGAGTGAAATTTTTCAAAAAAGCATACGCTCCGCCATAGATGGTTCTGCTCGAAACAATATGGTCTCCCGAACCGCACATTTGTAGCAGCGTAGGGGTGATTGCTCCCATTCCTGATGCAGAAACATTCGCTGTTTCGGTACCTTCCATCGCTGCCAAAGCTTTGTCTAAATATAAATTGCTCGGTGAGGAATGACGGGAATATAAATAACAACCTTCCATATTACCTTCAAAAGTATCGAACATCGT
Source organism: Flavobacterium kochi (assembly GCF_048286715.1). Classification (NCBI taxonomy): domain Bacteria; kingdom Pseudomonadati; phylum Bacteroidota; class Flavobacteriia; order Flavobacteriales; family Flavobacteriaceae; genus Flavobacterium; species Flavobacterium kochi. The sequence continues at coordinate 15,104 of NZ_JBLVPW010000037.1, read as the reverse complement.
TTTTGCCGATAAAAAAGTATAGGTTGATGAATCAGAAATCGAGGGGTTTACACCACCAAATTCGCCAAAGTACTGTAAATCCTGAATGTTGTCTGCGGGGTTGAAATTTTTCATATTTTTTTATTGGTTATTAGCTATTCCTGCCGTGCGGCATATCTTTTACTTTTTAAAGGTGAAGATGCCACCAGGCCGGGGATTTCTTTCTGTACAGAATGGATTCAAAATAACATTGTTTTAGATTAATAATCAATACTATTGCTTATTATTGGATTTTAAAACTATAAAAAACGAATAATATAATTTAATTTTCTAAATTAGCTGCTTAAATAAGAATTTTATAGATTATTTATCCATTCAAAATTTTTAGTAAAATGGTCTTAGATGCAACAGATAAAAAGCTGCTTTTTTTATTACAATCCGACAGCAAGAAAACAACCAAAGAACTTTCCTTAAAACTCAATCTTTCGGTCACTGCCGTTTACGAACGCATTAAAAAACTGGAAAGGGAAGGGATAATCGATAAATACGTTGTGTTAATCAATCGTTCGAAAGTCGAGAAAGCTTTTGTGGTTTTTTGTCACCTTAAACTGATCCAGCACACCAGGGAATTTATTGCTAAATTCGAAAATGAAGTGGTAAAGCTAAAAGAAGTGATAGAATGCCATCATGTGAGCGGCGATTACGATTATATACTGAAAATAGTGGTAAAAGATATGGAGGCCTATCGCGAATTTTTGGTTACAAAACTGACCACATTACAACATATAGGAAGTACACACAGTACCTTCATGATTAACGAAGTGAAAAACACGACCGTTGTTGATATTTAGTATAAATGTCATTTTGAGTAGGTATTCAAAGGCATGTAAATGTTAATTGCTAAAAATTCATAACAAAAAACCTTATAAATTAAACTTTAAACAAAACTTAATTCCTTAATTTTGTGCGACATTTTATAAAAACACAATAAAAAAAATATACTATGAGTTCATTTGACGTAGTCATTATAGGTTCTGGACCAGGCGGATATGTATCAGCAATTCGTTGTGCACAACTGGGTTTTAAAACAGCAATTATCGAAAAATATTCAACTCTTGGAGGAACTTGCCTGAATGTAGGCTGTATTCCTTCAAAAGCATTGCTTGCTTCCTCTCATCATTACAGCGAAATTGCTCATTTTGCAGATCACGGAATTGAAGTTTCCGGGGAAGTAAAGGTGAACCTTGAAAAAATGATTGCGCGCAAACAAGCCGTTGTAGATCAGACCTCAGGTGGTGTAAAATTTTTAATGGACAAAAATAAAATTACAGTTCTTGAAGGATTGGGTTCATTTGTTGATGCAACTCATGTGGCTATTGCAAAGGCGGATGGAACTTCCGAAACTATCGAAGCTAAAAATATCATTATCGCTACAGGTTCAAAACCATCTTCTTTACCGTTTATCAAGATTGATAAAGAAAGAATCATCACTTCTACCGAGGCGTTAAAACTTAAAGAAGTACCAAAACATTTGGTGATCATTGGTGGTGGAGTAATTGGGATTGAATTGGGTCAAGTGTATTTACGATTGGGAGCGCAAGTTTCTGTAGTGGAATTTATGGATAGGATTATTCCTGGAATGGACGCTTCATTATCTAAAGAATTGACTAAAGTATTGAAGAAACAAGGCATGAAATTCTATGTTTCGCACAAAGTGAAATCAGTGGAAAGAAATGGTGAGGCTGTTGTAGTTCAAGCTGAAAATGCAAAAGGAGAAACCATTACGCTTGAAGGAGATTATTCATTGGTTTCTGTGGGACGTCGTCCTTATACAGATGGATTAAATGCTGATAAAGCAGGGGTAAAAATCTCGGACAGGGGAATGGTGGAAGTAAACGATCATTTACAAACTTCAGTTCCTACTATCTATGCAATTGGTGATGTTGTTCGTGGAGCGATGTTGGCCCACAAAGCTGAAGAAGAAGGAGCAATGGTGGCTGAAATTTTAGCGGGACAAAAACCACATATTGATTATAACCTGATTCCGGGGGTTGTTTATACCTGGCCAGAAGTGGCTGCTGTAGGACAAACTGAGGAACAGTTGAAAGCATCCGGTGTAGCATTCAAATCAGGAAGTTTTCCATTCAAGGCTTTAGGCCGTGCAAGAGCAGGTGGAGATTTAGATGGATTTGTAAAAATTCTTGCTGATGCAAAAACGGATGAAGTTTTAGGAGTTCATATGATTGGTGCCCGTTGCGCGGATTTAATTGCGGAAGCGGTTACTGCAATGGAATTCAAAGCATCAGCGGAAGATATTTCAAGAATGTCTCACGCGCATCCAACATTTGCAGAAGCAATAAAAGAAGCTGCATTAGCCGCTACTGACAATAGAGCCTTGCATGTATAATCAGAAAACATATTTTTTATAATAATAAACCCGCTGTCTCAGCGGGTTTATTATTTAGATTCTAAATTATTTAGCAACAAATACACTTTTATAATTTTCCCAATGGCTAAAGATCAAAAAGATATTTCCAAAAAACACAAATAATGCAATGGGTAAGTTTTCTGGTGTTAAGAAAAAATTGATCAGTAGTATGTTTAAGGTAACTGGTAAAATTATAAGATTAGCCAAGGTTACATAGCGTCCGGTAACAAATGATAATCCGCAAAGAAATTCCAAAGATTTTGCTAAAGGCATCAAATAAGTAGAAGCCATTAAGCCAACATTAAATGCTTTGAAGTTTCCGGTCGTTTCAGCCTCAGGAGACAGGTGTAAAAAAAAGCTGATTGAGGTATAAAGGAAAAGAAGCCCAAGTAAAGATCGAATAATGATGATTGCAATTTTCATGATATATGGTTTTATAGGTTACATATTAAAATTTACTATCGTTGGCATAGCACTTTTATTTATAAACAAGATTTGTCATAATCTTGTCGTTTTATAAATGGGACCGCCAGTATCAATTGCATTTTTAACCATTTCATCTCCTTTTTCTTCGCTTTCAGTAGCACCAGCAATCAGTTATCCAGGATTCTTAGCTGTAAGTTTTGGACTGAATTTAAAACCAATTTCAGTTTTTTTGACGGTCCTGTTTACAAACATTTTCGAATCGATGTCAATCTGTTTTCATTTTATGATATAAAGATAATTAATTTTTTAAAACGAAAACCATTGATTTTTAACAGTTTTAATTTTTTTTATGCAAATATTTCTTATAAACAATAAAACCAACGGTTCCTATTAACAAAATTGACCAAAGATTGAAGATAAAAATAATTATTTCTTTAAGCAAATACCAACCATTTTTCAACGCATCCAGGATTTCGATTCCTATATTGGTCTGATAATCGCTTTTATCTTTTGTATTGGCAATTTTTTCCTGTCTTAGGGATTCCGGTTGGTAGATTTGTAACTGTATTGTACTAAAATTTACCTGGTCTTGTAAGGATGTGTTTTCGATTTTGCTGGAATCATTTTGTTCTTTCTGATTCTCTAAATCACTTTCGGCAAGAGTGATGTCATTTAGTTTTTTGCCCTTATTATCAATGGCTTTTTCCAATCGTTTTTGATGATTTGTTTTCCTAGCTTGTGTCAATTCGTTTTTTATAATTTGTATGGAGACATCATCTGCTTTTATCAGCCGATAATCTAAAAAGGCAATTTGTTTTGAAATCACTGGAACCCGGATGGTAATGCTATTCTCTACTGTAAACTTTGTAGTTTCCAGAATGCTGTCTTGACTTATTTTGGATTCTATTTGGTCTGAAATGATACTTTGTAAATTAGTGTAGGTAACATATCCTCCAAATTTACTGGTTGCGTTTTCGATAGCGTAGGTTGATTGTGGTACATTTTTTACCTTAAATTTAAGGTCTGCTGTGCGAATAAATTTTCGATTATCTCCTTTTTTTTCGACTGCTGCGGATGAAGAAACTGCAGCAGTTACCTTCGTTGACGATTCGAGTGCTGCATCTTCTGTCGAAGCTTAATGTTGTGATTACTAATGATGTTACGCTTAATTTTACAATTGTTTTCATGGAGGTTTGATTTTAAATAGGGATTAAATAGGAGTTACTTACTAAAAGAAATGGAGTTGTTTTATTGAAAAAGATATGAGTGATTTTTTTATCAATAGGCGGGTCAATTTAGGGAGATAAAGTTATTCTATTTTGTAGTAAAAATCGTATAATTAATTTTTGATTACTGCTTCTTGGATGGAATTTTTTTATTGTAATTTTGAATCCTAAAATAAATCGTTTTTGAGAGTTTCAATTTATAAGCAAATATCCGATCCGGCAGCCTTCAAACACCAACTTTTAATTTGGTCACAGCAATTCCGTGAAGTTATTTATATGGATAGTAATGATTATCCACAGGGATATTCCAGTTATGATTGTCTGCTTGCAGCAGATGCTTTTACTTCCATAAAAACAGATTATCATAATGGTTTCGAAGATTTAAAACAGTACCAGCAAATTACTAAAGACTGGCTTTTTGGCTATTTATCGTATGATTTAAAAAATGACGTGGAGCAATTGCAATCCAATAATTTTGATGGACTGGGTTTTCCGGATTTATTTTTCTTTCAGCCTAAAAAAATATTTTTGTTGAAGGGAAATGAACTCGAAATCCAATACCTCAATATGTGTGAAGATGAAGTGGATGGAGACTTTGGAGAAATAATGGAAAGTAAAAAGGCGAAAGTCGAAATAGAAGCGATACTTACCATTCAGCAACGGATTTCAAAAGCCAGTTATCTCGAAAAGGCATCCAAAATATTAAAACACATTCATCAGGGAGATATTTACGAAGCCAATTTTTGCATGGAGTTTTTTGCCGAAAATGCAACCATTGATCCCATTGAAAAGTTTGTAAAGCTGAACGAGATTTCTCTGCCGCCATTCGCTGTTTTTTTTAAGAATAACAAGCATTTTTTGCTTTCAGCTTCTCCTGAACGCTATTTGAAAAAGGAAGGGGAATTAATTATTTCGCAGCCAATTAAAGGAACAGCAAAACGATTTTCGGATCCCATAGAGGATGAAAAATCAAAAACTCAATTGGCTTCAGACCCAAAAGAGCGTTCCGAAAATATTATGATTACGGATTTGGTTCGCAATGATTTGTCGCATACAGCGCAAAAAGGATCTGTCACAGTAACAGAGTTATGCAAAATTTATTCTTTTTTGCAGGTGCACCAAATGATTTCTACGGTCACTTCAAAATTAGATCATCGATATACTGCGGTTGATGTTATAAAAACCACTTTCCCGATGGGAAGTATGACCGGAGCGCCAAAAATTTCGGTAATGAAAATCATCGAAGATCTGGAAGAGACAAAGCGCGGTCTGTACAGTGGGGCAGTAGGGTATTTTACGCCAGCTGGTGATTTTGATTTCAATGTTGTAATCAGAAGCATCTTGTACAATCAGGAAAAAAAATACATTTCTTTTTCAGTGGGAAGTGCTATCACATCACAATCAATTCCTGAAAAGGAGTATGAGGAATGTTTGCTTAAAGCCAAAGCAATGCGAGAAGTTTTAAGCTAAATCAAAATGAATTAATTACTTTTGAATATGCTACAGAAATTCCAAAACCATCTGCTTCATAATTTTCAGTTTTTGAATGGAAAAAAACTGCTTCTTGCCACAAGCGGCGGTATAGACAGCATGGTTATGGTGCATTTATTTCAGCAATTGGAATATGAAATCGCAATCGCACATTGCAATTTTCAACTTCGCGGAATAGAAAGTTTTGGGGATCAGAATTTTGTTCAGGAATATGCGCAGGCTCATAGTCTTCCTGTTTTTGTAACTCAATTTGATACCAAAGCCTTTGCGGAAGATTATAAACTTTCCACTCAGGTTGCCGCGCGTGAGTTGCGTTACAACTGGTTTTATGAATTATTGGAAACGGAAAAATTCGATTATATTCTCACTGCTCATCATGCTGATGATAACATAGAAACCTTTCTCATCAATCTTACACGAGGAACCGGATTAGACGGTTTAACCGGAATACCGGAGCAAAATGAAAATGTGATTCGGCCATTTTTATTGTTCTGTCGCCAAGAAATTGAAACGTATGCTAAAGAAAATAAGATTCAATGGCGAGAAGACAGCAGCAATGCATCTGATAAATACCTTCGCAATAAAATTCGCCATCATGTAGTTCCAATGTTAAAGGAATTAAATCCAAATTTCCTATCTTCTTTTCATAAAACGGAAACCTATTTGCAGGAAGCACAAGGTCTGGTTGAAGATGCGTCAATTATCGTTTACCAGCAAGTGGCAAAGCAGGATGAGGAAAACATCTATTTTGATTTGAATCAATTAAAGAAATTGCCCAATTACAGATCGTATTTGTACCAATGGTTGAAAGAATTTGGATTTTCGGCGTGGGATGATATTTATGATTTGGTTGAAAGTCAATCGGGTAAGCAGGTTTTTTCTCCCGAGTTTCGTTTGTTGAAAGACAGAGATTCCTTTATTCTAAGCCCAATCGATTTCGCAGATGAAAAGAAGGAATATTTCATTGAAGAAAATCAGCAAGAAGTTAAGATTCCCTTAAATCTTTCGATTTATAAAGTAGCCGACATTAGTAACGTTTCAAATAAAACTATATTTGTTGACGCCAATAAATTACAATTTCCGTTGGTTTTACGGCATTGGAATGAAGGAGATGTTTTTCAGCCTTGTGGGATGGAGGGCAAATCTAAGAAAGTGAGTAAATTATTCAAAGATGAAAAATTATCGTTGATTGACAAAGAGAATACCTGGCTTCTATGTTCCAAAAATGAAATTGTCTGGATTGTCGGGATTCGTCAGGATAACCGTTTTAGAATAGGAAACGAAAAACAAAATATACTTAAAATAGAATTAGAATAATGAAATCGAAGATTCACGACGCTAGCTTTTGCGAACAGCAATTCCCAATAAAAACAAATTATTTCCATATGAGAAAAAAAATACTATTTATACTTTTTGCCTTTTTTGCTTTTGCCCAGGTAAATGCCCAAATTCTTGATCCTGCAAAATGGACCACTAAAATTGAAAAAAAATCTGAAAACACGTATTTGTTAACTTTTAGTGCAGTTATTGAAAAAGACTGGCATCTGTATTCTCAATTTACACCCGATGGTGGACCATTGCCTTTGGAAATGATTTTTAAAAATCAAAAGGGAAATTTCACTGTAGTCGGTAAAGCCAAAGAAAGTAAAACTACAACGGCTTTCAATGATGTTTTTGGGGTTAACGAAACTTTTTTTGAGAAAAAAGCCCAAATCCAGCAAGAGATTACAATTACAAATCCGAAGATTCTGAACGTGGAAGTCGATTTGAATTATCAGGTTTGCAAAGATGCCTGCATTAATTTAGAGAAAAAATTCTATTTTCCAATACCTACAATTTCAAAGGCCGCTGCCAGTAGTATTAAAAGCGAAATAGTAAAAGCGGATACGATAACTTCAAAACCTGCAGTAAAAGAAGCAATTGTAGTTCCTGAAAAATCTGAAGCTATAGCTGCTAAGCCAGCTTCTCAAAAGGGATTGTGGTCTATTTTCTTTATTGCTTTTTTATCGGGATTTGCAGCTTTACTGACGCCCTGTGTTTTCCCGATGATTCCAATGACCGTGAGCTTTTTTACAAAACAAAGTAAATCAAAAGCGAAAGGAATCAGACATGCCATTATTTATGGAATTTCGATCATATTCATTTATGTAGTATTGGGATTTTTAGTGACCTGGATTTTTGGTGCCGATGCGTTGAATGCGTTGTCTACCAATGTCTGGTTTAACATTATATTCTTTATTTTGTTGATTGTTTTTGCAGCTTCATTTCTTGGTGCATTCGAGATTATGTTGCCAAATTCCTGGGCAAATAAAGTAGACAGCCAAGCGGATAGAGGAGGGATAATAGGAATATTATTTATGGCATTGGCGCTTGCCATTGTCTCTTTTTCATGCACAGGCCCCATTGTGGGAACCCTTCTAGTTGATGCCGCTTCCAAAGGAGGTATTGCACCGATTATCGGAATGTTAGGTTTTTCATTGGCTTTAGCCTTACCATTTATGTTATTTGCGATGTTTCCGGGTTGGTTGCATTCGTTACCAAGATCAGGTGGATGGCTCAATACCGTAAAAGTAGTTTTGGGTTTTCTGGAATTGGCTTTGGCTTTCAAATTTTTATCGAATGCTGACTTGGTTTTGCAATTGCATTTATTGGAAAGAGAAATGTTTTTGGCGATTTGGATTGCTGTTTTTGGAGCTTTAGCATTGTATTTATTTGGAAAAATTACATTGCCACACGATAGTCCAATGACCCATATTTCAGTAGGAAGATTGTTAATGGGACTGCTAATTTTGACGTTTACCATTTATTTAATCCCAGGACTTTGGGGAGCACCTTTGAAATTGATTAATGCTTTTCCGCCTCCACTAGAATACAGTGAAAGCCCAATGGGTTTTGGAGGTTCAGGTGTTAAAACGGCTACTGCCATTTTACCTGAGGGTGCCAAAAGCGGACCACACGGATTAGTGGTTTTTGATGATTACGAAAAAGGTCTGGCTTATGCCAAAACGGTACATAAACCCATTATGCTGGATTTCACTGGTTATGCTTGCGTGAATTGCAGAAAAATGGAAAACAATGTTTGGTCTGACGACCGTGTTTTTTCTATTTTGAATAACGAAGTTGTGTTAATTTCTTTGTATGTAGACGACAAACGAGAATTACCTAAAAACGAACACTCCATTTCTAAAACTACCGGAGCCGAAATTGAAACCATTGGTGATAAGTGGACTGATTTTATGATTTCTAAATACAAAACCAATACCCAACCGCTGTACGTGTTAACAGATTTGGAAGGGAACAATCTAAATGTGGAGACACCAACCATTAGTTATGTGGGAGTGGAAGAATATGAGAGCTGGCTGAAAACCGGAATCTCTAAATTCAATAAATAACCTCTTTTTTTTTCACAAATAACGACCCTGTCCAATTAAATTGGACAGGGTTTTTTGCTTTTTTCTTGTTTGAAAGAAGTTGTAGGGAAACGATTTAATACTATTAAATTCGCCTGAAATGGCAGCGTTTACTGGATGTTTAGCTACTTTTAAAAAAAACAAAAAGGCTTTAGTTCGTTTTCGCACCATTTGATTTTCTAAAATGGTCTTAAAATAAGTTTACCTCTTTTTTAGTATCCTTACTTATAATATACTTGCTGCTAATGGCAAAAAAGCCTTTTCGGTTGTATAGCAAAAAGGGTATGTTTTTTATTTATTGAATCTAATTTTCATCAAGTCAAATTGAAAATGGGATTCAAAAGCCATTATATTTTCCAATTATTTTTTTTTATTTCTTCTGAAAATTACAATAGATGTAGTTGGTAGTTTTTTTTATTCCTTTAATCGGAAATGTATTAAAAATTGGATTAATGTATTCTTAATTACATAATTTAGTATTTAAGTTTATGAATTTTAGGAGATTATGCAGTAATTTTTTGTTAAAAAAAAGCATTTTTTTTCAAAGTAATTCAATTGAAATAAATCAAAAATAGAACCCTCATTCTATTGATTTTACATTTTACAGTTAGGCTTAAGTATTCGTTATTTTATTATTTTAATTCAATAAATATGAAAACAATTCTACTCAAATCTAGATTTTTAACCATTGTTTTTTTAATTGCAAATATGTTTTTTGCAAATGGAGCTTTTGGACAGACACTAACCTCAGACAAACCGGATTATGCTCCGGGAACTACGGCAACCTTTACAGGCACAGGCTATACACCAGGTGAAACCGTAACCTTGCAAGTCATGCATGCTGATGAAACACCCGATTCAGGTGAAGATCACGGAACTTGGATCGTCACGGCTGATGAAAATGGTAATTTCGTTACTACTTGGCATGTCTGTGAGGATGATTGCTTGAATTCTACCCTAAGAGCTACGGCGGATGGACAAATTAGTGGTTTGCATGCGGAGGTGGTGTTTACTGATGCAGGTGGTACGCTAGCAATTGCAAGCAATTCTGTAACAACTGCAAATGTATGTTCAGGCTCTACTGCAGTTCCAATACATAGTTTTTCTTTAAGTGGAAGTGGAAATCCAGATGCAATAACAGTCATTAGTTTTGTAACAACTGGAAATTATACTGCTTCTGAAATCTTGAATTTTAAATTATATAGAACCTCTGTTAATACTTTTACATCCCCGACTCTATTAAGCACAATTAGCAGCCCAAGTACAGCAGGTGTACAAAATTTTTCTCTTTCTTTCTTAAATAGTAATGGAATTGTATATTATTGGATTATCATGGATGTTGCTTCATCAGTTACTGATGGACATACAGTAGCAGTTAGTGGAACAACGGCGACAAACATTACTGCTGGTTCAGCAACTAAATCAGGTTCGAGTACTGCAAGTGGTACACAAACTTTGAAATCTTTACCAGCTAATCCAACTAATCCTACTTCTAATTCTCCACAATGTGCAAATGTAGGAGTTACCCTTACAAGTAGTGGGACACCACCAGCAGGAGAAACATGGTATTGGCAAACCAGTACTACAGGAACAAGCAATACGAACTCGGGTCCAACATTTAATGTAACTACATCAGGAACTTATTATATTAGGTCAATAAATAATACAACACTTTGCTGGAGCAGTGGAGCAGGAAGTGTGGCCGTAATTGTAAAAGCTACACCGACGGCCTCAGCGGGAGGAAGTCAGACCATTTGTCAAAATGGAACAGCCACGGTAAGTGGGGCAAGTTCTTCTAATGGAACAATATTGTGGACTCATAACGGTGCGGGAACATTAAGCAATGCTACGACATTAACCCCAATATATACGCCTGTAGCAGGTGATGCGGGAAACACGGTTACGTTAACAATGACGGTGTCTAATAGTCCTTGTATAGAAGCCACAGCTATTTATTCAGTAATTGTAAAAGCTACACCGACCGCATCAGCAGGAGGAAGCCAAACTATTTGTCAAAACGGAACTGCAACTGTAAGTGGAGCAAGTTCCTCAAATGGAACTATTTCATGGACAGAAAATGGAGCCGGTAGTATTACATCGGGGGGCACAACATTAACCCCAATATATACGGCAGCAGCAGGTGATGCGGGAAATACTGTTACCTTAACAATGACGGTGTCTAATAGTCCTTGTACAGCAGCCACAGCTATTTATTCTGTAATTGTAAAAGCTACACCGACGGCCTCAGCGGGAGGAAGTCAGACCATTTGTCAAAATGGAACAGCCACGGTAAGTGGGGCAAGCTCTTCTAATGGAACAATTCTGTGGACGCATAACGGTGCGGGAACATTAACCAATGCTACGACATTAACCCCAATATATACGCCTGTAGCAGGTGATGCGGGAAACACGGTTACGTTAACAATGACGGTGTCTAATAGTCCTTGTACAGAAACCACAGCTATTTATTCAGTAATTGTAAAAGCTACACCGACCGCATCAGCAGGAGGAAGCCAAACTATTTGTCAAAACGGAACTGCAACTGTAAGTGGAGCAAGTTCCTCAAATGGAACTATTTCATGGACAGAAAATGGAGCCGGTAGTATTACATCGGGGGGCACAACATTAACCCCAATATATACAGCAGCAGCAGGTGATGCGGGAAACACGGTTACGTTAACAATGACGGTGTCTAATAGTCCTTGTACAGCAGCCACAGCTATTTATTCTGTAATTGTAAAAGCTACACCGACGGCCTCAGCGGGAGGAAGTCAGACCATTTGTCAAAATGGAACAGCCACGGTAAGTGGGGCAAGCTCTTCTAATGGAACAATTCTGTGGACGCATAACGGTGCGGGAACATTAACCAATGCTACGACATTAACCCCAATATATACGGCAGCAGCAGGTGATGCAGGAAACACAGTTACGTTAACAATGACAGTATCCAACAGTCCTTGTACAGCAGCTACAGCTATTTATTCAGTAATTGTAAAAGCTACACCAACTGCTTCAGCAGGAGGAAGCCAGACCATTTGTCAAAACGGGACTGCAACTGTAAGTGGAGCAAGTTCCTCAAATGGAACTATTTCATGGACAGAAAATGGAGCCGGTAGTATTACATCGGGGGGCACAACATTAACCCCAATATATACGGCAGCAGCAGGTGATGCGGGAAATACTGTTACCTTAACAATGACAGTATCCAACAGTCCTTGTACAGCAGCCACAGCTATTTATTCAGTAATTGTAAAAGCTACACCGACGGCCTCAGCGGGAGGAAGTCAGACCATTTGTCAAAATGGAACAGCCACGGTAAGTGGGGCAAGCTCTTCTAATGGAACAATTCTGTGGACGCATAACGGTGCGGGAACATTAACCAATGCTACGACATTAACCCCAATATATACGGCAGCAGCAGGTGATGCAGGAAACACAGTTACGTTAACAATGACAGTATCCAACAGTCCTTGTACAGCAGCTACAGCTATTTATTCAGTAATTGTAAAAGCTACACCAACTGCCTCAGCAGGAGGAAGCCAGACCATTTGTCAAAACGGGACTGCAACTGTAAGTGGAGCAAGTTCCTCAAATGGAACTATTTCATGGACAGAAAATGGAGCCGGTAGTATTACATCGGGAGGCACAACATTAACCCCAATATATACGGCAGCAGCAGGTGATGCGGGAGATACTGTTACCTTAACAATGACGGTGTCTAATAGTCCTTGTACAGCAGCCACAGCTATTTATTCAGTAATTGTAAAAGCTACACCGACGGCTTCAGCGGGAGGAAGTCAGACCATTTGTCAAAATGGAACAGCCACGGTAAGTGGGGCAAGTTCTTCTAATGGAACAATATTATGGACGCATAATGGCGCAGGAATATTAAGCAATGGCACGACATTAACCCCAATATATACGGCAGCAGCAGGTGATACAGGAAATACTGTTACGTTAACAATGACAGTATCTAATAGTCCTTGTACAGCAGCTACAGCTATTTATTCAGTAATTGTAAAAGCTACACCAACTGCCTCAGCAGGAGGAAGCCAGACCATTTGTCAAAATGGAACAGCCACGGTAAGTGGGGCAAGCTCTTCTAATGGAACAATTCTGTGGACGCATAACGGTGCGGGAACATTAACCAATGCTACAACATTAACCCCAATATATACGGCAGCAGCAGGTGATGCGGGAAATACTGTTACTTTAACAATGACAGTATCTAACAGCCCGTGTACAGCAGCCATAGCTATTTATTCAGTAATTGTAAAAGCTACACCGACAGCAAGTATTAGTGGAACAGCTACGATTTGTAAAGATGCAAGTTTTCCAAATATAACTTTCACTAATCCACAATCGCTTCCGATTACCATTACTTATAATATTAATGGAGGCTTAAATACCACAGTTGATGTTGGAGCAAGTACAACAGCAATTGTAGTAGCACCAACGAATACTGCTGGCTCATTTGTGTATAATTTGGTAAGTGTAGTTTATCAGATAACACCTACTTGTTCCAATACCATTTCAGGAACTGCAACAATAACGGTTCGTCCGGCACCAACTGCCACAATTGCAATTAATGGAACTGATCCAATTTGTTCAGGTTCTTCTTCCTCAATAAAAATTACTGGTCCTGATAACGGAACGGTAACTTATAACATTAATGGGGGCGGAGACATCACTGCGGCTCTTAACAATGGTGGAAACTTTAGTCTAAATACTAGTGCTCTTACTTCTAACACCACTTATAACCTAGTAAGTGTAAAATATGGTAATGCACCAGATTGTAGCGCACCTGCAAGCGGTAGTGCAACAGTTACGGTAAATCAACCACCGGTATTTACTGCATGTCCTTCAGATATTTCAGTTAACAACGACATTGGTGTTTGTACAGCTCTGGTATCTTATACTTCAACAGCAACAGGAAGTCCTGCGCCAACAATAACTTATTCTTTTACTGGTACAACAGTAGGAAGCGGTAGTGGTACAGGAAGTGGTTCAATTTTTAATAAAGGAGTAACAACCGTTACTATTACAGCATCAAATGCTTGCGGAAGTACCACTTGTTCTTTTACTGTCACAGTTAATGATAATCAGGCGCCAACCATTACTTGCCTGGGTAACATTACCGTGAGCAATGGTGCAGGACTGTGCAGTGCAGTAGTAACATACGCAACTCCAGTTGGCACAGATAATTGCAGCGGTTCAATAACAACACAAACAGCAGGTCTTGCTTCAGGTGCGACATTTCCTACTGGAGTAACTACCAATACATTTAAAGTAACTGATGCGAGTGGTAACATAGCTACTTGTAGCTTTACGGTAACTGTTAATGATACGCAGGTTCCAGCAATTAGCGGAGTGGGGGGATCTACAACCATAAACTGTCCGGCTACTCCGTTATTCTCAAATCCAACTGTTTCTGATAATTGCCCTGGCGCTACGTTGAGTTTTACTGATGCAACAACACCGGGGGCTTGTGTAGGTCAATATAGTGTAATAAGAACTTGGACAGCAACAGATGCGGCTGGTTTAACTGCTACTGCTTCTCAAACCATAACAGTTGTAGACACAACCGCTCCAACATTAATTGTGCCGACAGATGTAACGGTGGAATGTACATCAGATACCTCTTCAGTGGCTACAGGATTAGCCATAGGAAGCGACACTTGCGGAACAGTAGTGATTACTCAAAGCGATAGTTCGGTTGCGGGGTCATGTGCCAATACAGTTGTGATTACCAGAACATGGACGGCTACCGATGCCTGCGGAAATACAACATCAGCAGACCAGATCATTAACACAAAAGATACAACCGCTCCAACATGGACAGTTGCGCCATCAGACATGTTGACCGTAGAATGTAATCCTTCTGGAAATGCGGCAGCCTTTACAACATGGTTGGCGAGCTTCTCTGGTAGCGATACTTGCGGAACAGCGACAGTAACAAATGACAGTACAGGATTAAGCGATTTATGTGGAGCAACAGGAACAGAAACGGTAACCTTTACACTTACTGATTTATGTGGAAACTCAATTACAAAAGACGCGACCTTCACCATCATAGATACAACCGCTCCAACATGGACAGTTGCGCCATCAGACATGTTGACCGTAGAATGTAATCCTTCTGGA
>NZ_JBLVPW010000036.1:0-35446 GCF_048286715.1 Flavobacterium kochi | reverse complement strand
GGCAGGGATAGTATTCACCATTGAGGTGCTAGGTTTTACCGCTGCAATAGTAAAGTTAGCTATTTGGTTCTACTTTTTGTATGTATTTGAATTCCGGTTTAAACTGGACAGGTGATTCCGGAGTAAAATTGACAGTTATTTTACTGATGATTTCTTGGTTTAAAATTAGATAAATTTTTTTACTATTTTTTCATTTTTTTTCTCATGGATTCACCTTTCTTATGGAAAGCTTTCCATAAGAAAGGTGAATCCATGAGAATTAAAAAAAATTATTAACTTTGAAAAATATCATCTTACTTAGTGATAATAAAGGACGGTTTAACTGGCGTACTTTGCTCCGGAATAAATGGCGACCTTTAGTGCGGAATGGTGGGATACTTTCGTCGGAATATCTAGATTTATCTTTTCTTGTTTCTTGCGCTGTTCCAATTATAGAAAATAGTAGTACGCCCGCGAATATTATTTTTTTCATCCTTTATTTAGATTAATTCTACGGCAGCAAAAGTAATAGCTAAATATTATTTATACTAATTATAAATAAATAACTTTAGCTACTACTTTTTAAGTTAATTTAACATATTGATAATCATAATATAATGCGTATTTTTTTTAAATATTTTTTTTTAAAAAAAAAGTTTAAAATGTTAAAAACAAACCGTTACACAACTCGTTTCACACTTTAAATAATAAAAGACATAATATAAGAACAACCTCGCTTAAGTGTTTTTAAGCGAGGTTTATTTTTCTAATGGTTTATTTAAAATACTATTAGTAGGGTTAAAAAAAAATGATAATGTGAAAAACCGTAAAGAACAAACAAAATGGTTTTGTACTTTGGAGAATAAAACTCAACCCGAGTTGAGTGTATACAACAAAAAATAAACAGATTTAATAAAAAAAGAGAGAACCAATTTCTGGTCTCCCTCCCTTTATCATTTTTTATCAGGAATTAGTCTCTTTCATGTTCATTCCCATGTTTATTTTTATGCTTACTTCCATGACCCTCATTATATCCGTAATCATCATCGTCATATTCTCTTCGATCATCATATTCTCTTCGATTATCACATTCTCTTCGATTATTATTATAACTTATTGATCTTTGTGGTCTGCCATGATAACCTCTGTAATATCTCATCCTATCATTATCAAAATTTCTATAAGGTCTTGAACCATGATAATCATTCAAAACCACTTTGTATCCATTGTATAGATTATAATTTCTATACTCTCTAGGCAAATATCTTGATCGTATCCATCTTCCTCCTCCAAAATAAATAAATTGAGTAGCTCTTATATCATAATAAGCTTCAACATCTGGCAAATAATAATAGTCTGCCTCCGCATATCCTACAGGACCCCAAGATGGTGGTGAACCTATGTTTAGACTTACTGAAATTTGTGCATGAATTGAGTTGGTTGCAAAAAGAATTATTCCTGCCGCTATTAATTTTAATGTTCTCATTTTTCAATATTTAATTTAATGATTTTATATTAACTCTTTATGTAAATACTTTTTTGCAAAACCAACAACTGTGCCAATATAAATTAGTTAACATTTAATTAGGATTTTGCTTTTAAAAAAAAGAGAAGCTACTTCGGCTTCTCTTTTTTTTAAATTTTAATTAGTCCTTGTCATCCAAGTCTGTTTCTTGTTCAAGTAGCAATTTTATTTGCTCCCCCAAATCATGGTGTCCATCATCATTATCAGTACTGATTTCTATAACTCCATCTCCATCGGTATCCAGAAGCAAATTTTGATTGTCTAATGTTATTAATCTTGCCATTATGGCATCAAGATGTATTTTTATATTAAGAGTCATATCGTTACCATTAACTGTGAAATCTTTAGTTGGATCTGCAAAATCCATTTCAAGTTCAGCATCTTTGGCACTCCAGATGATAAAGTTTTTACCGTTTATTGTCCCTTTAATTAAAAAAGTTTTACCTTCCATTTCGCCCGGCATAATACTTTTTTCAAATTTAAATTTAATTTCTTCATACTTGGCATTTGGAATATTAACAGAAGTAATAAATTGGGTCAAAGTTTTGTTTGGATCTAGGATATCAACTAAAAAAGGACCTACAAGTTTTACATCATCATCATAAAAAGGATTTGTAAGATACTTATCTTCTACTTCATCTAGTTCAAATTTTATCTTACTAATGTTTATTTTAAATTCAGTGAACACCACTGTTGATGCAACAGTACGAGCAGTGGTAGACGTTTTCCCAGTTGAAGAAACGGACGAAGCTTTTAATGTCACAGTACCGCTTGTAGATGGATTATCCGTGCAAGAACTTATCATAATGACAAGTAGTGCTAAAATCGATGTTTTTTTCATTTTTTTCATTTTTTTTAAGGTTAAATAATATATAATTAGGGGTTAATAATTAATGGTTTTGATATACAATTTTAATAAATACATTTATATTTTTTGATTTACATGAATTATGCATCAAGAATAATATTATTTTTATCATCCAAAACAACGATTGCTTCATCCGCTTGGGTTAGGTTGATAGAGGAATTAATTATTTCATTTATTTTACCTAACGAAATTTTACCTTTATTTATTACAGCAGGCACTTTTAATAGGCGTTTCATCGGGGAGATCAGCATCAGCGTAATTAATATAAAAACCAGTGCATCATTTCGACCGATAGAACTTGAGGATAATGACATTAACCACAATAAAATTCCGATTATTGAGTATTGAAGAAAAGTCAACAATGCCTGAAGCATACTCTCGAACTGGTTATTATGCATATTAGCAGTATATAACAGGTTGGACATTCCGTTGAAACGTTGTTTCGTCGCTTCTTCAGTACTTCTTTCTTTAATGGATTTATGTCTGTGAAAGCTCCTTGTAACGAAAGCCAATAATTTGCTTCTCTCATTTCTACTATTAGTGATTCGTTTTTTTTGCAATTTGGATATCATAAAAATTACTCCCATAAAAATCACTGTCATAATCAGTAAATAGGTGGCAAGCAGATGGTGGATTATCCAAAGCAATACAAAACCCATCAATACAAAACATCCATCTTTTATACCACCCATAAGCCCTTTTGTAAGGTAATTTTGTATGCTTTTCATGTCATTGGAGTAACGCAGCAGGTATTTTCCAAAATGCTTTTCCTGAAATTTCTCCTGACTCCAGCTAATTTGTTTAAAGAATATTTTTTCTCGTATATGCTTTACATATAACTCTCCCTGCCGGTAACTAATCCACCGTTCTAAAAATTCAAATAGTGTTCTTATTAGTAACAGAATAATAAACAATGTAAAAAAAGCATAAAGTGTATGAGGTTTGATGCCAAATAGATGTAATAATCGCCCTTTGCTGCTATGAGAATGAAAATGAATTTTAAAAAATTCGCCTATTGAAACAGTTACTAAAAAAGCAGCACAACTTTGTATAAGTCCAATAAAAATATACAGGGATAGGGCAGGTTTTATAGCATTGAAATATTCTCTTTGCAGATTTTTATTTTCTGAGGTCATGTTTTTCATAAAGTGCTGTTTACTTGGATATTTCTGATACAGTTTAAAGAGCCTTTAATAAACTCCCTTTGTTTTCGAATTTATGTAGTAACTCTACCCCATTAGCAGAAAGTTCTTCAATATTAAGTACAGGAATTGTTGTATATTTTTTTATCTCCTTTATCAATAAAGGACTGGCTGTAAACAATCCGCTTAAAACAAAAGGAGGTAGCCCCCATGAAGTTAAGCTGTTCACTCCATTTATAGCTGCAAGGCTGTCACCGGCCGAAAAAATAACGCTATGAATCGTTTTTTTGAATTTGGGATCCGTTAGTAACATAATTGTTTCCCGTTGGTAAAGGCCATCTGCAATTTCTATTACCGTATAGGCTGGTTTAATTGTAATTACTTTTTGAAGAAGAGATTCATATAAATCAAACAACTCAGTTTCTTCGCAGAGATAGGTAGACGGGAAGCCAAAGTCGCTGAAATCGGCTGTAATATCAGCGCCAAGGTCGTAGTTTAAATCACGGTCTTTAGTATAAGCCGTTCCAGTTAGTTTAATATAAGCAACTTTATATCCTGCATTCTTTAGTCCGTTTACCATATAGGCAGCGGAAGTGGTTTTTCCGCTATCCATTGAAGATCCTATTGATAGAATAACTTTAGTTGCGGTAGCACCAGCTCCTGTATAGGATGCCATATTGGATTGCTGAATACCTTTCGTATTTATAACATTACCCAAATTATCTTTGACAAGACCCACTAGCCTAATGGTGGTAGGGCCAATATCTATATAATTGTAATGCATGCTATGCACAACACCTACAATACCTCCTGCACCAAGAATGTGTAATTCTTCATCGCATTTATCAGGCACATATCCTTCAAACTGAGCTGTAGCATATCTATTACCAAATGCGGCCATCATCAAATCAGAAGGAATGATCGTTGCATTTCTCTTATCTTCATCCTCAACAGCTTTATGTTTCCCTATTTTTATTATTTCAAATATGCCAACATCTCCCACTTTAGGATGGTAATCAGTCAAAACAGTTTCATCGATAGTGTAGTCATTTATATCCTTACAGATATAAGTCTTTTTAATTCGCTTTTTCATGAGATATGTATATTATAGGTTTGAATCCTCATTTGTTTTTGATGTTTTTACTTTTTGATTTCTTTTTATAAAGTCAAAATTGAATGTTGCAGTTACTCCTATTACATTATAATTATTAAACGGTCGAACAATTTTTCCACTAACAGGATTTAATACATTAATTTTATGATAGTCATCTGAAAAAAGATTGAACTCTCGTTGCATCATACCATACAGCGACACAGATAAGTTTTTAGTAATCTTGGAATTTAGATTTAATGATAACCGGCCCCGATGAAATCCATCAGGAGTTTGTTCAACAGCGAAATCATCATTTTGGTCATAATATTTAATCGGGTTCCCCCCGATATTATAGTATAATGAATATGAAACTGACGGTCGTAATCGTAAAAAGTCGAACCTTTTTTTAGTTGCAAGCCTTGTAGCATAGAGGATGCGATACTTGTAGTGAGTCTCTTTGGAAGAATGTAACTCACCTTGCACAGAATTTGACCAGACCAATATATCAGCGATTGGAACTTTATAAGTTGAACGAAGTGTTAATCGATTAGCTCCATCTGAGGGAGAAAACCCTCCTATTATAACACCACTGGATACTGAAAATCGCTTAGTAAAATCATAATCAATACCTACCGATGATTGATTGAATTCACTTACAAAGCCGTTACTGATGTTATAGGATCGAAGATGGCCAATATTCACATCCATTTTTTTTGAAAGAGACAGATTAAATTGCAGAGAATTCCAGTTTTTTAAATCATTTTGGGCATAACAAGAACTTATCGCAATGATAAGTAAAGCTAAAATTGATGCTTTTTTCATTTTTTAAGGGTTAAGTAATAAATAATTAGGGGGCTAATAATTGATGTTTTTGGAAAACAATTTTTATAAATACATTTATAAAAATCGGCTTCTCAAAATTTAAAATAACTAATTATGGTTTGTATTTGGTTATAAATTAGTTCTTGGCAAAATAAAGATAATCGGTTTCACCACTGCTACTGCTTTCATTTTTCAATCTAACATTAGTAGTTGTATATTCCGTAATTTTCCAATCGTCTTCTAATTCATCTAATTTACTGTCATCAAATTTTAACAGAAATATATCTTGACCATTGTTTACAAAAGTGGACCAACTTCCGCCAATAGTACTTGTTCCTTTTACAGCTACAACAGTCCCATTAGAATTGAAAGTAAAATTATAACCATTGTAATTTGAGGTTTCGTCACCATTGTTAAAAAAATAAGAAACATGCCATGTTCCATCTGTCAAAATCGAAGTGAAATTCGGATTTCCTACAGTGCCTGTATTATTACCACAATCTTTAATTCCAGCTTCAATACTATTTTCAAAACCAGAGTTATTCGTAATTACAACATTTTGACCATTCGGATTGGTAATAGAAACTGGATAGTTGATAGAAATAAATACATTACTTTCTATATTTTCTAAAAAGTTATATAAATCTTTATTATTTTGAATAGTAATAGTATTTGCAATTTGATTATTTGTATTGTAAATATCAATCTTTATTGGGTAATTTATATGTATACAGTCAATTTCATCAAACCCGTCATCTTCATCACAATTATCAATAACATCATCTAATTGATCCGAATTTGTAATCAGTTGAGTTTTAAAATTTTGATACTGAATTGTTATTGGATAGACAAAGTTTACAATATCATCATCATTTGAAAAAGCATCTAATGCAGCTTGAACTGTTAAATAATCATTTTGGTTGGATACTGTAATTTGCTTTCCATCTACAATAACAATAACCGGCAACTGAACATTAAAACAGCTGGAATTATCCAAAACATTATCCTGAGAAGTAGCGTTTTGTGAAACCCTAGAGATCAAACCCGTAAGGGGAGAAACGGCTGTTAAGTTTTGAGTAGTATCTTGAATAATCAATGTTTCCTCATTTTGACAAGAAATAAATAATATTGCCGTAAAGCTCATTAATAAATATTTAATTGTTTTCATGTGTAGCTAATATTTGTTTTGTAAATATGGAATTAGTATGTTTTCATCGGTGTTTATATCGAGTTTTCTTTATGCTAATTTCCTATAAAAAAATTAGAGGTTTTGATAATAAAACAGTTTACATCAATATTACCCTACCAAAATTTAAAAATAAATATACCTTTGTAAGGTAAATAATTACGGAATAAATGACAACAAATTCATTATCAGAAACTTGTAATAAAATTATTTTTTCAACCTTTTTCAAAAATCATGCTAAGTCACTTCGCAATTTTCTTTTTTATAAGTATGGAAATAAAGACCAAGCTGATGATTTAACTCAAGAAGCTTTTATTAAACTCTGGCAAAACTGTGCTGCGGTTCCCATTGAAAAAGCGAAATCATACATATATACAATTGCCAATAATAACTCTCTTAACGAAATTGCACATCAAAAAGTAGTTTTGGAATATGAAAAGAATTTTACGGGTCTTGATAAAACAAATGAAAACCCGGAATTTATACTCGAAGAAAAGGAATTCAAAAGCAAGCTCTTAAAATCAATTGAAAATTTGAATGAAACACAACGAGTTGCTTTTTTGATGCATCGAATTGATGGCAAAAAATATAGCGAAATTGCAGACGAATTAAATATAAGTGTTAAAGCAGTTGAAAAGCGAATACATTTGGCTTTAGTTGAACTAAGAAAAGAAATTGATAGTATAAAGTAGGGTAAATTTGTTTTTACTTGTTTTAAACATAATAAGATTAATACAATGGAAGAGAATCACATTTTAGCAAAATGGCTAAACAACGATTTGACAGAAGCCGAATTAGCTGAATTTAAAGCTAATCCTGCTTATGAAAAATATGAAAAAATTAAAAACTATACTGCTCATTTAAAAGTACCGGATTTTAATGAAGAGAAAATTTTAGAAAACACTCTTAGTCATAAAAAGATTATACCTAAAGTTATTCCTTTATACAAAAACTGGCTATTTAAAGTGGCTGCCATTTTAGTTATCGGGCTAGGAATTACATTTATGGTGCAAAATTTTGCCTCACAAACTCAATATGCACCAAATGGCAAAAGAACCACTTTTTCGTTGCCGGATAATTCCGAAGTAGTTTTGAATGCAGGTTCAGAAATTGAATATAAAAAGTGGAATTGGGACAATAACCGAAACCTTGAGTTAGATGGCGAAGCCTATTTTAAAGTAGCAAAAGGCAAAAAATTTGAAGTTAGAACTGTTCTTGGAAAAGTGGCTGTTCTTGGAACTCAATTCAATGTTAAAGCAAGGAAAAATCGTTTTGATGTAACTTGTTTTGAAGGAAGGGTAAAAGTAAATTACAAAGACAAAGAGGTAATTTTAACCCACGGGCAAAGTGTTATTTTTGAAAATGGAAAGCAGATAAATACAATAGTTAATACTTCTAAACCAGAATGGCTAGAAAATAAAATTTCTTTTAATAAAGAAAATTTACGCAACATATTAGATGAAATTCAAAGGCAATACAACGTTTCTATTGAAGTAAAAGTAAAATATTCTGATGAATTATTTACTGGAAAAATTCCTATTGACAATCTTGATGTTGCCCTTCAAATTATTGCAACAACCTATCATTTAGAATCGAATAAAATTGCTCCCAACGAAATAATTTTTGAAGAAAAATAAGTGTTTTTAATGAAACGGATTGGTGTCTTATTTTTTTGCTTTGTTTTTGCCTTGAGTATAAATGCCCAAGACAAAAGCAAAGCAATTGCATTAAAAGATATTCTGCAATCAATAGAAAAACAACATCATATTTATTTTAATTACATTGATAATGAAATAGTTGTTTTTAAAATTGTACCTCCAAAAAAATCGTTGTCTTTGAACAAGAAGATTAATTATCTTCAAAAGAAAACCAATCTCTTTTTTGAAAACATAGACAATAAATTTATTAATATTTTTAACAATAAAGAATTAGATACACAAAATATTTGTGGATATGTATTTTCGAAAGATGATAATTATCCACTTGAAAATGTGAACATTAAGTTTTTAGGTACCAGTACTGTAACTAATAAAAGGGGGTATTTTGAACTAAAAAAAGAGACCGTAACTGATTTACTGGTCAGTTATGTGGGATTTGCCACTAAAAAAATTTCTGTTTCTGATTTACAAAATAAAAATTGCCTTAAAATTTATCTTGAAGTTGAAGTTTCGGGCTTAAATAATATAATAGCGAATCATTTTTTAACATCCGGAATTTCAAAAACAATTGATGGGACATTTGAAATAAAACCGAAGAGACTCGGAATATTGCCTGGTTTAATTGAACCCGATGTTTTACAAACCATGTTGCAAATTCCCGGTATTTATAGTGTTGAAGAAAGTGTTTCTAGCATTAATGTGAGAGGAGGTACACATGATCAAAACTTATTTTTGTGGAATGGCATCAAAATGTACCAAACGGGACATTTTTTCGGTTTAATTTCGGCGTTCAATCCTAATTTAGCCCATACTATTTCTATAACTAAAAATGGGAGTTCTGCTTTTTTTGGCGAAAGTGTATCGAGTGTTGTTGATATGTCCTCTAACCCAAATAACTCAGAAGGAAACAGTTTTGGCGCAGGAATAAATATGATTAATGCGGACATTTATTCAAAGTTTAATATCACCAAAAAAGGTTTCTTGGAAATTTCAGGAAGAAAATCCATAGCCGATTTAGTACAAACACCTACCTATGAAGAATATTATAATAAGGCTTTTCAAAACACAAGTATTATTAATTTTTCCAATAATCAAAATGTTGATTATACAAGTGACAAGAAATTTAATTTTTACGACATTACAGCTAAATATTCTCAAAATATTGGACGAAAAGATCATCTTATTTTAGATTTTATAACTATAAATGACCAACTTAAAGTTTTTCAAACCACCCGAATTAATACTACAATTCAGTCGGAAAATAATATTTTATATCAAAAAAATTATGGGGGTAATCTTTCATGGAAACGAAACTGGAATGCAAAAAACAATAGTACTATCAATGTTTATACTTCGTCCTATGAACTTGATGCCGAAAAAAATAGAATAGAGGATAATCAAACTGTAAAGCAGCAAAATAAAGTGTTAGACAATGGTTTTAAACTAGAGAATAGACATATTATCAATTCAAAATTTACTTTTAATAATGGATATCAATTCAACGAAATTGGCACTATAAATTTAGATGAAATAAATAGTCCAATATTTTACCGAAGAATTAAAGAAGTTCTGCGAACTCATGCGCTTATAGTTGAAGGAAAATATAACGATACCTTATCCAAAATATATTTTAATACCGGATTGAGATTAAATTATACAGAGAAATTTAAAAAATACGTTTTTGAACCAAGACTACAGTTTAATTATGCAATCTCAAAACATTTTAATTTAGAAGTATTAGGTGAATTCAAAAGCCAAAACTGTTATCAGGTTATCGATCTGCAGAAAGATTATTTTGGAATAGAAAAAAGACGGTGGATATTGGCAAACAACACTACTATTCCTATTCAAAAAAGTAAACAAGCATCGATTAGTTTGTTTTATATCCAAAACAATTGGTTATTTACTTTAGAAAATTTTTATAAAAAGGTAACCGGAATTAATAGCTCAAGCCAAGGATTTCAAAACCAATTAGAATTTTTAAAAATTAATGGTGATTATGAAGTTTTAGGAATTGAAATACTGGTTCAAAAAAAAATAAATCATTTCATTACTTGGTTGAGTTATACTTATAATAATAACAATTATCACTTTCCAAATTTAGACCAGCCAGTATTCCCAAACAACTTTAAATTAGATCATATTGTCTCTTGGGCTGGAATCTATCAAAGAAAAAATCTAAAAATAGCATTAGGGTCAAAATGGTATTCTGGAAGACCTCAGACAACTCCTATAAGTTCAACAATAAATTATAGTAATTTCTCAAATCCAAAAATTGATTATAATACCCCTAATAATAAAGTCCTTGATAACTTTTTTCAAGTTAATTTTTCGACAACATACAAATGGGAAAGCTCAAATGAAATTCAATATAAACTAGGTTTCTCCGTATTGAATGTATTTAATCGGAAAAATGAAACTAGTGAATATTATAGAATAAATACCATTACAAATTCTATTGAAGATGTTAAAACTTTTTCACTTCGACGAACTCCAAATTTAAGTTTTAGAATAACTTATTAAACCTACATTGCTTGTAAGAACATTAATCCCTACCAAATTGAAAGAAGGCGCCATTGTTAAACTTGGATTACCTAATTCTATCAAGCGTAATGGATGTTGCAAATGTATGTCTTGAGATATGAAAAGTAATTTCTTTTAGAATGTAGCATCCAGCTTCTTTAAGATAGCATTCATTTTTTGATTACTCAAGATAAACAAAATGCTATTTTACTTTTAAACAATTTGAATAATTGCACTTCTGTCTTAAAAGAAGTGTACAAATCTAGTTATCATATAAGCAATCTTGCCTCCAATGTTAAACAATATCTTTAACCGTTTTCCCAACAATTAAAAGATGTTGTATAAAAATTTGCTTTGATTCATCTTCTACTAATTCAACCTACTCTAAAATGCAATCGTGCTTTATTTTTAGATGATTTACAGTTTAAAGTGTCTTTAGAACAGCTGAATGTTTCAGCAGAAGAATTAAATTTCACTTCATAACAGCCACATATCGATTTATGGCTATGATGTCTTCTGATTTCTTTTTTTGACGTAAGTATCTATGGCAAATGGTGTTGCTGAAATCATAAATGTAACATTTTCATAAGGTTAATAATTAGTTAAAATTTATTTTTAAAAAACAATATTTTTATTTAGAATAATTAAAAATAACATTTATATTTGCAAATAATTATTAAGAATTAATCTAAATAAAAAAAATGAATTCTTTTAAATTGATGAAATACGGAATCGTATTTAGTCTACTATCTTGTTCTAAAGAAGGTGACTATATTAATGATCGAAAAGTATTTGCATCTCCTGAAATTACATCGGAGAATGTAACCTATCAAAATTTTGTTAAACCTCTTTTAACAAAAAACTGCGCCACCTGTCATGGTGTTGACGGCTCTGCCGAAACATGGTGGTTAAACTCTCATAATTATGAAAATGCTGTTAGATATGCTAATCCAATAGCAACCACAATTATTAACGGAACCATGCCACCACCACCAAAATTTCCTTTTTCTCAACGAGACCGTGATTTAATGGCTGCATGGATTGCTAAAGGAATGCCTGAAAATTAATCAATTACTTATTTAAATATTTACACAATGAAACCAAAATTATTTTATGTTGCACTAGCAGCATTGTCCTTTACTTCTATGTTTTCGCAAGACATTTTTACCACTTCAAACGCAAAAGTCAGTTTCTATTCTAAAACGCCTGTACAAGACATAGACGGAACGAGTAATAAAGTAGCTACCGTTTTAAATAACACGACCAAACAAGTATATTTTAAAATTCAAAATACCACTTTTCAGTTTAGAGAAAAATTAATGCAAGAGCATTTCAATGAAAACTATATGGAAAGTGACAAATTTCCAGTATCTGATTTTAATGGCAAAATTTTAGAAGATATTGATTTTACAAAAACTGGAAATCATAAAGTGACCATCGTTGGAGTATTAAATATACACGGGAAAAAGAAAGAATACAAAATAGCAGGAACGCTTTCCAGTAATGAAAACGGTTTAGTTTTAACTTCTGATTTTAAAATTAAACTTGCCGATCATGGTGTAGAGATACCAACGGTTGTCTTTGCAAAAATAGCAGAACAATTAGAGATAAAAATCACAGCAAATTATAAGCCGTACAAAAAAGTGTAATGAAAATGAATCAAATATTTAGAATCGTTTTAGTTGTGATGTTGCCAGTCTTTGGTGTAACCGCTCAAGACAATATGGAGAACTATCTACCTTCTGAAACGACAAGTGAAAAAGACACTATTCCGGTTTATGCCACTTTTAAATCCTCCCGAATTATTAATGCCAGATCTAATGAATTAGTTCATAAAGGAGAGCTTGATTTTATAATTTCACATAGATTTGGAGACGCCGGAGGTCATTACGGTGGATTTAAAACCTTCTATGGAACCGACAATGCCGCCGATGTTAAAATTGCTTTAGATTATGGACTTTCAGAGCGTTTAGCACTTGGAATCTCTAGAACTAAAGGAGCAACTGCTATTCGTCAGTTGCTAGAAGCAAATATTAAGTATAAGCTATTCGAACAAACCGAAAAAGACCGTATCCCTTTGGGAATTACTTTCTTTGGCAACGCCGTTGTTTCCACAATGGGTTCTAATGTCAATCCTAAAGTTCCCGATCATTTTGATACATTTTCTGATCGTTGGTCGTTCGTGGCCCAAACAATTATAGTTAGGAAATTTAGCAGCAATTTTTCATTAGCATTGCTGCCAACCTACACCCACTATAACCGTGTAGGGTATGGTGATAGTAATGATGTTTTTGCTGTCGGAATTGGTGCAAGAGCTAAATTAACTAAAAGAATGGCGCTAATAGCCGACTATTTTTATACTTTCGATAGTAAAAATCGTAAAGCTTATTTTGAAAAAAACGGACTGCCTTTTTATAACCCTTTGGCAGCTGGTCTTGAAATTGAAACAGGAGGCCATGTTTTTCAATTGACATTTATGAATAATACGGCGCTATTAGAAAATCAATTTATTCCTTATACCACAACTTCTTGGAAAAAAGGTCAATTCAGATGGGGATTCAGTATTTCCAGACCTTTTTCATTTAAAAAGAAAAACAGGTAAAAAAATGCTGATTGTATTTTAATCAGCATTTTTATTAAATATTTGGATATTAATATTTGAATAATTTAACTCGCCTCTAAAATTATGTAATATTTTTAATTTCTTTTTTTTGTAACTTTATGAATTAAAAACACAGTGATAATCAATATTTTAGCTGAATAAAAAGTTTGTTTTACTGTAAAGTAATATTCCTAAAACGGAGCTATTTGAGATGATACATAGGTAAATTGTATACTCGAAATAAAGTTTTTATACCTAATTTCTGTTTCTGTTTTTATATTATAAAGAGGTACAAATTCCACTTTGTTCCTTTCAATATTTGGAGCGTCCGATTTTAAATATTCCGAATTGGTAATAGCAATATTGGAGAATACATTCCAAACGAAGTCGTACAACAAACGAAGCACTTGACAGGTTTTGTATATTCCAAAAAGCAAACGAACAATTGTTTTCAATTCTATTGTGAATCCCCTTCAAATGACAGACATCTCATCGACAACTAAATTTTATTTATACTGAAAAACACCAAATCATCAAGAAAGGCAATGATTTTTGCCTCGTCCTTATTTTTTCCAAAATCGGTAAGTGAAGGCAAGTTGTTCATGAAAAAATTCTGAAAATGAGCCATTTCAATAATGGTGGTGGCTAATGATTTCGGGTATTTGTATTTCGGATTACATTCTAAAATTAGATTTCCAATAACGGCACAAAGGTCTTTATAGGGTTTGAAAAAATGGTGTCTATTGTCCTCGCTTACATGTTTTGTTAAATATGCCTTTGAGCCTTCTGAAATAACAATTTGATGCAACAAACTTTCGTTAACATAACTTGTTTTTTCATCATCTTTGACTGTCGTGGCTAATAATTTGATCACCATTTTTAATCTAATGATGGGGTCATTAATATTATTAGTATGAAAGCTTATCTGGTATTCAAGCCAACTCCAATACCAAGCTACAAGATATAACAGCAAGCGGTGTTTGTTTTCAAAGTATCGGTAAATGCCCGCTTCGGTTGTTCCAATGTCTTTTGCCAATTTTTTAAAGGTAAAGGTTTCAAAACCGCTTTTATAGATTAATTGAATGCTGTGCATAATAATCTTTTTTCCCAACTCCGTCTGTTCAGGATTGCGAAGAAATAACGCCTCATTCATTTTTATTTGCAACTGTAACTCCATTTAAATCCTTGTATTAATTAGTCTTTGTATAATAAATGACAAAAAAGAAGAGGCTTCCTCTTTATCTGGCAAATATAGATAAAATTTATTTTACAATTATTAATGATAGTATTACTATCATTAATAATATTATATCTATCTTTGGCATGTTAAACTAAAAAACTGATTATGGACCTAAAAAATATGTTTAAGGTTTTAAAGAGATGTATAAATTAGGATGGGAACAGTTTATTCCTTTTGCCGCCACAGTTGCCACTATTTTGGCAACCGATCTGCTAAAAGGGATTACCGTAGGGATGCTATTGGGCGGCTTTTATGCTTTGCGCCACAGCTACCGAAATTCGTACCAATTGAAAGATGTTACGACGACCGAAGAGGGACATGAAGTGCATCATATTGTTTTGTCCGAAGAGGTTTCATTTTTCAATAAACCAAGTGTGATACAAGCGCTGGATAGCATCCCTGCAAATTCAAAAGTGATTATTGACTGCTCTTACTCCAAATCCATAGATTATGATGTGGCAGAATTCATAAAAGACTATCAGATTAATGCCAAGACCAAGAATATTACCGTTGAAAAAATAAACTGTATCGAACCAGCTTAAAACCGAAACTTTTTTAAAAATAAAAAATAAAAAACAATGAAAACATTAAACAAAGAAATGCAAGATGCCATTACCCCTACAATGGCGATTGAAATATTAAAAGAAGGTAATAAAAGATTTGTGAATAATCTTAAAGTAAACCGAAACCTTTTGCAACAAGCCAATGAAACATCGGATGGACAACACCCTTTTGCCGTTATTTTGAGTTGCATAGACTCTCGAACTTCGGCAGAGTTGATTTTTGACCAAGGTTTGGGAGACGTTTTTAGTGTTCGTATTGCTGGAAATATTATTAATGAAGATATTTTGGGTAGTATGGAGTTCGCTTGTAAAGTGGCGGGATCGAAAATAATCGTAGTTTTGGGGCATACAAAATGTGGTGCCATAAAAGGTGCTTGTGATCATGTGGAAATGGGTAACTTAACCGCTCTGTTAAGTAAAATTCAACCGGCTGTTTATGATGAAAAAACCGAAACCGAAAATCGCAG
Source organism: Flavobacterium kochi (assembly GCF_048286715.1). Classification (NCBI taxonomy): domain Bacteria; kingdom Pseudomonadati; phylum Bacteroidota; class Flavobacteriia; order Flavobacteriales; family Flavobacteriaceae; genus Flavobacterium; species Flavobacterium kochi. The sequence continues at coordinate 19,778 of NZ_JBLVPW010000036.1, read as the reverse complement.
TTCAAGTAATGGGGAGTTCGTAGAAAAAGTGGCTACCATAAATGTAAAAAGAACGGTGCATGCCATAATGGAGCGCAGCCCAATTCTAAAAGAAATGATAGGAAAAGGGGAGATTGGAATTGTAGGAGGAACGCATGACATTACAACGGGACTGGTGACTTTCTATGATGATACCATGATAGTAAATGGGTATAAAAATTAAAAAATATAAATAAATACTGTTCACAAAACGTGCAGTTGTCTATCGACTGTACGTTTTTATATTTAACTGCTTATGATGTTCAAAATAGACTGGCAGCATTATTAGGTTACAAAGTAAATAAAAACTTTAAAATTGAAGCGGGTTATTTGAGTCAAAATTTGCAACAAGGGAAAAGGGTAAATGACAAATCGGTATTTCAATATAACAGTGGGTTTATGCTTAGCACGCATTTGTCTTTTGATGCTGGGAAATAAGCATAATGGGAATTAGATAAAAAAAAACGGTAAAACATTCATAGGCAACTTCCAGTAATTACTAATTTTAATACTTACTAACAACTTTAGGAGAAGAGCCAGATAGGCTTTTATTACTCTAAAACATTAAAAAACAAATTCTAAAGTCGTATAAAAAGTTCTAGTATCTGACGGTATGATTCCAGGACCTGGATAACCAGTGGCTCTTCTTGTGAAATAACTATTGTTTGTAAAATTTGTAATTCCTGCTTCCAGTTTCCATTTTTTCCATTTGTATGAAGTAGAAAAATCGGCTACATAGTAGGCCGGAATTTGTCCAAAAATACCATATACATTGTCATTCGGATCCGTCCTGCTGTTATTTGCATCTGTATATTGAGAAGAAACATAAGTAAATTGTATACTTGACATAAAGTTTTTATACCCAATCCCAGTTCCAGTTTTTATGTTATAAAGCGGGACAAACTCTACTTTATTTCCTTCGATATTTGGAGCATTGGATTTTAAGTATTCAGAATTAGTAAGAGCGATATTAGAAAATACATTCCAAACAAAGTTGTCATTCTCCTTAAAAAATGTCTTGCTCAAACTCCAATCGAACATCGTTTCAAATCCATAAGTAACAGCAGTTCCGATATTATCTCTGAACCTTACAATTGCCGCAGAACCATTAGGGTTTCTTGTTTCATACTCCCCAATTTTGTCATCATAATATAATCCATAAATACTAGCGTCAAAAGTTACTTTATTTCCTAATTGTCCTCGTATTCCGATATCTGATGTATAGCCTTTTTCGTCTGTAATATTTTCATCTATAACTTGACTTGGACTTACAGTTCTAATATCGTTGAAGGTTACCGAACGATAATTTTGTGAAATATTTCCATAAAACTCAATTCTGTTTTGTGGTTTATAACTTAATCCAACACCCAATAAAACAAAGTTTCTGTCTTTAATGTTGTTCTCAAACTTGGTTTCGTCCAAAATTACATTTCCAGCTAAATCAAGATTTATTTTTCTATAAGAACCTTCGGCTTGTGTTTTTATTTTTTCAAATCTAAAACCTGGTGTTACAGAAAAATTAGGTGTTATTTTGAAAATGTTTTCACCAAAAACAGATAAATTTAAGTTGGGATAGGTATAATTGGACTGATTTGGATAAAACGGAAATTCTGCATCTGCAATAGTAAAATTAGCATCGCTACCAGAACTCCCGGGACCTTGGATTCCTGAATTTTTCGATTGATAATATTTAGCCCCTATCAAAAAGGCACTCGTATTGTTTTTTATAATATATCGTTGTAAAAATCTCGCTTCTGCACCCCAATTGACAAATTTTCCTATTATCAAATCTCTTTCGGTACCTGATACATCTGGATTAGAAACTCTATTAGAGCGAAATCCAAGTGCTTTTCGACTCGCATCTAGTCCAAATAATTGCAATGAAAAATCAGCATTGCTGTTAAATTTATGTTTTAATCGAAGTGCAAATAAATTCCAATTTACAGCAAACCAGTTACGTGTTCTGTTGCTTTGTGTTGGGTCTTCATTAAACATCACATCAGTTAATCCTCCAGCCTGTTTCGCTAAATAATTAAAATAGGTGTAATCAAAATGCAAAGAAGTTTTATCCGTAAATTGATAATTTAGATTTCCAAAATAATTTCTACTCTCAAATTCAGAATTCGGTCTAAAACCATTTCCTTGTTTGTAATTATAAAAAGTGTAGTAACTGAATTTATCTTTTGTACCGCTTAATGATGTAAAATTGGTAAACAGACCATAAGATCCAACGGTATTTCTTGTTGTAAATTCAAATGGCTTTTTGCTTGGTGCCTTTAGTTTAAAATTGACTAATCCTCCAAATTGGGTTCCGTATTGCAATGATGCTGCACCGCGAACTACTTGAATTTCTTCAAGAGCTTCTGTTGGTGTTGCATAATAACTTTCAGGATAACCCAAAACATCGGCACTAATATCATAACCGTTTTGTCGGGTATTAAAATTCGATGTTCTGTTTGGATTCAATCCACGTCCGCCGATGCTTAATTGTAAACCGCCATCCGAACTTTCGTTCATTGTTAATCCTACAACCTGAGCAAATATTTGACGGGCATTATTGGTTGCCTTGTTTGCAGTTAGTCTGTTTAATGAGATTACTTCGGTTTTCTTTCCGGCATAAATGGCCGTTTCATCAATATCTTTTAATTTATTGAGTGCAAATATTTTCTCCTTTTGCTTATTGATAACCACTTCCGAAAGGTTTGTGACTTTATCCAAAACAACAACAATATTTTCATCGGATGAAGAAACCGTTTTTTCTAAAACAGCATAGTTTTCTTTATAAAAAACGAGTTCAAAATCACCCGATTTTTCTAATTCTATCGAAAACTCTCCTTTAGAATTAGAAAGATATTTAGTCCCGGAAGTTTTGTTATATACTTCTACTAAAGCTATTCTTTTGCCGTTTTCAGATGTAATTAATCCCGAAATTTTATATTGGGAGAAACTATTTATAGAAAAAAATAAAAGAAAAATCCAACTAAAATCCTTTAATTTCATCGTTAAAAGGCAGTATCCAGGTTTTGTGTTTGAAAGTTTCATTTTCTTTTGCGAGATTTATTTTTGGTTCTATATATTTTTGGCTTAACCTTCCGTTGAGAGCCACGTAGCTTTCTACTCTAACTTCTGGATCATGAATACCCTGTTTTTGATAATAATCGTGTAAAAAATGTGCGTACTCCAAAATAAAATCCGGTTGAAACGACATTTGCTTTTCCTGAAAAGTGGTTAAAAAATGACTGTTATTTACCATTATGTTTTCTTTCGTCTCCGCATCGGTAACAATAAATTGGGTATAACCGGCTTTTTCCATAAGCATCACGCGCCACGAAAATCGAAATCCTTCTTCTGTCCAAAATAATTCGTCCGGATACAATAAACATCGAAAAGGAAACAGCAATTGGAAAGCTACAAAGCAAGTTAAAAAAGCTATTTTTGTTTTATAAATACCATTGAAATTTTGAATTTTTTCTTTTCTATTCTCAAAAACCGATAGGCTGAAATTGAATAATTTGGAAATAATCTGCAAACACTTTTTATGAAAATTAGCATCGAAAAAGAGTAATGAACTTATAATCATCACATAAGGAAAAACACCAATTGGGAAAAGAATTTTAGTCAAAATATGAAATACTACAACTAAAACAAAAGCGAATAATCGGGTTCTTTTATAAAGTAATAAAAAAGGGATACTTAAATCATAAATCATTCCTGTCCAGCTAAAGGCGTAATGCACCCAGTTCTCGTTTAATAAAGAACCAATTACTGGCAAATTGGAATTATTCGGCAACCAGATTTTGAGTGGCATCGCTTCAAAAAGCCAATCAGAATTGAGCTTCGCCAAGCCTGCATAAAAATAGACAATCCCTAAAAGTAATTTTAAAATATCGATTGTCCAAGCCGGGATTTTCTGAAAGGCAATTTTAGGATTTCTATAGGCATCAATAGAAAAATAGGCATTTGCCGGTAAAAAAATCATTATAAAACTAACAACCGTAATAAAATAATAATGATTAAGGTAAGTGGTTTTATCCATAAATTCTATATAGGTAAAACTCAAGAAAAAGGTAATAATCGATACTTTGTATTTGTATCCAATGGCAACAAATAAAGCGGCCAACCCTGATATAAAAAACAATAAATAAGTATAATTCCCAAGTGGTTTTATCCATTCAAAGCCATAATAAGTAAAGTGAAATTGGGGTTGAACATAGAACTTATCAATCCAACCATAACTCACAAATCGCACCAAACTTAAAACCATCATAAAACCAAACGCTAGCCTAAAAAAAGCTAGCGTTGATGCCTCTGAATATTTATTTATATATTTTGTTATACTAAAGTTCATAATTAATCGCCATCGCCATCTACATAATCAATAGTAATGTTTAATGCTTGCATCATATCCAGTTTTACGTAGATTACGTTTTGTTGCAAAGCATCATATGCCGCAATCATTTTTAAATTATCAGTATATATTTGTTGTGAAAAACTATTGTTCAGGTTACTATTTACAGAATAAATAGTTGTGAATTGATTGTTTATTATATCACTTAATTTTTGGCCATTTCTAACAGCGTTTACGTAATCTAAATATGTTTTTAGACCTTCACCAGTTGTTGCACTATTGAAATGTTTTCCGTTAAAAAAATCTTGTGTTGCTTTTATTGAAACATTCAACAACTCTTTTGAAATATCGTTTTTATAATAACCTTCCACTTTTTCCGGATACTTAACTCCACTTGAAAAAATCCCTGCCGGAATCCCTAATTTACCGGTGCGAATATCTTTTTCAAGATTTTTCACAAATAAATTTGTTGTTTTATTTACTGAACTGCTTACTGAGGTCCCGTTGTTAGCTATATAGCTATTTCTGAAGCCTGAATTCCAATCCGTTACAACTATATCAACATTTGCTTTTAGTTTGCTCACAACAGCTGTTAAATACTGCTTGTAATTTGTTGCATTTGTATTTGTAGAATAAAAACCAACAATTGAAGCATCATTTGTACTCAACCCATTTATTAAATAATCTAATGCCGGAAAACCTTGTTTGTCTATTTGAGACAACAATGCTAGATTGTAACTTCCGGATGAAACATTTGCTTCTATACCAATTGCATTCGTTGGGTAGGTATTGGAAGCCATATTAAGATTAATTTCCTCTGCTTTACCTAAATTATACATCGATATATATTGATATGCCTTATAGGCTTCCAGCCAAGATGTTCTAACAATTTGAAGATTTGCTTCAGTTGGGGTTACAACAAAAGTATTTGCACTACTTACCAATATTTGAACTTTCGCTTGATAATTTACATAACTTGGAATAATGATGTTATCAGCCCAGTTACTTAAAAGCGCTGTTCTATCATAATTATTCCCGTCTGTTTTGTTTTCTCCATCATTAGATGAGCAAGCCACAACCAGAACAATAAGACTTAAAATTAATAGGATCTTTTTCATTTCTTAAAAAATTTATGCAAAAGTACAAAAAGCAAGAGAAGTTAATTTCTCTTGCTTTGTTTTTTATTGAATTAATTTACGGTTGCAGCTTGAGCAACTGTAAAACCAAATTTTGTGGCAATTTGTGTAGATATTGCATCTAGTTTTGCTCCCAAGGTATTGATAGCCCACAAACCATTCGTTCCACTTACTAAAGAAGCCAACATTGTATCCACTTCTGCTTTTGTAAAATAAGGACTATTTGTTCCTGGTTTATTTGTATATCTTAATGACATGATAAAACCATAACCTTCTGACAAAGCATGAAAAGCTTTTGCTCCATTATCGATTGCTAATTTACCTTTTCCTTCTTGCAAATAAAACACTGCTCTAACTGCAGGAATCATTGCTAATTTTGCTTTTATAACATCAATTTGTGCATCACGAACTTTATAATCATTGGCAACAATTGCTGCTCTACCTTTACGAAAAGCCAAATCAATATCAGCTTTAAGGGTATTAAAATCAGCATCGGCATTAACTTGATTGATATAGCTACTCCAAAATTTGAAAACATTTGGCGTAACAGTTAAATTATCTCCACCATAAATATAACCATAAGCTTCATCCCAATTGTGTTCCATTGTTGTATAGGATTTACCAGCTTCTAATACTTTAGCGGTATTATTGGCTTTATTTGTACCTTCGTCTAACTTGTTTACACTTAAATAATTGTTAGCTATTTGATCCATAAAGCAAGCACCCATCATTCCTTTTAATAATACTTGTTGCGGCTCTAATCCATTTGCAGCAAGTAATCGTTTGCTAGTACCATCTAAATAAACACCGGCAACACCTGCAGAAGCTGTTGCTCCTTGACTGGCAGCATCAGCATTGTCGAATTGGGTTTCAAATAAATCACGAACACTTACTTGTTCAGCAATTGAACCACCACCAAGATATAATGAAAAATAATCTTTTGAAGCTGCCGTTTTATCTTTTAATTGCTTTCCTGAAGCATTTAAACCTGCACCTGTAAAACGGTTATTGGTATTGGTATACATTTCAGATAATACTGCATCATCAGCCACGGTTCCGTTTGTTGCTGCTGTTTTAAAATAGTTCCCCATTTCATCAAGCATTAATAAACGGCTTGATTGCCCTGAATAATCAACAGAAGTTACCGCGTTTCTTTCGAATGTATAAGTTGCTGGCACGGTATAATTGAAAGTTTCTTCCGCTGGTGTATCATCATTTGAACAAGAAGCAAGAGCTAATAATAAAATTGGTAATGCGGAAAAAGATAATTTTTTAAAGTCCATTTTGGCTAATTTAGATTGAATTAAAATAATTTCTGCAAATATATAATCAAGATTACAAAAAACAAATTTTTATTTAAATTTATTCTAAATAAAATTTGGAGACTTAACAAAACTTTATATTTTTGCTTAAATTTAATTATTCTAAATAAAAATACTATGAAAAAAAATTTTCTAACTGTATCACTGCTTTTATTATCAGGAATTTTAATTATTTCTTGTAATAATGATGATTCCAATAGTTCTACTGTTACAAAAAAACAAGTTGTTGAAAACTACGCAAATATTGCCTTGGCAAATTATAAGAAGGCTTTTGATGATGCAGTAATATTAGAAACAGCAATTAATACATTTACCGCCACTCCTACCGAAGCAAATTTTGCAAATGCTAAAAGTAAATGGAAAGCTGCAAGAGAAAGTTATGGTACTACCGAAGCCTTTCGTTTTGCGGATGGACCAATTGATAATGCGGATGGTCCTGAAGGATTAATGAATTCTTGGCCACTGGATGAAAATTATGTTGATTATGTTCAAGGCGCAACAAATGCAGGAATAATTAATGATTTAGCTACATTCCCAACAATTAATAAAGCTGTCTTAGAGGGCTTGAATGAGCAAGGGGGAGAAAAAAATATAAGTGTCGGATATCACGCTATAGAATTTTTACTCTGGGGACAAGATTTAACGGTACCTTCAGCAAAACAAGCAGGATTAAGAGCATATACCGATTATGTTGTTGGCGGAACAAATTCAAACCAGACCAGAAGAGCCGCTTATTTGAATGCTTGTGCTGATCTATTAACAGATAATTTAGAGTATTTAGTAAACCAATGGAAAGTTGGCGGAACCTATAGAACCACCTTCTTTGCACTAGCTGATGATGTTGCTATTAGAAATATTTATTTGGGAATAACAACACTTGTTTCTGCAGAATTACCGGTAGAACGTATGGATGTTGCACTGGGAAATGCAGATCAGGAAGACGAACATTCTTGTTTCAGTGATAATACACATAGAGATATCGCTTTAAACCTTCAGGGAGTAATCAACATATATAAAGGGAATTACGGAACTGTTGATGGAGCATCATTAGAAGATTTGGTAAAACAAGCTAACACAGATATATACAACAGCACAGATGTATCATTAAATGCAGCTGTGACTAAAGTTAATGCGATATTAACGCCTTTCGATTTAGCTATTTCAGGTGGTTTATCATCAACCGAAGGAGCAAAAGTTAGAGTTGCAGTTTTACAGCTGAAAGATTTTGGCTCTAATTTACTGGCCGGTGCTTCAAAAATTGGTATCACAGTAAATTAATGAATCAGTAAATTCAAGTTTAATCAAAGTGTCCTTTTTAACTGGACACTTTTTTCTATTTAATAAAATGAAGAACACTCTTAAAGGTCTCGCTTTTTTAATTTGCTTTCAACTCTTTAGTTGTGCCAATAATAATGATGATGAATATATAACCTTAGCTCCGGAAGAGAGAGAACAATATTCTGGCGGAGAAACTACTGTTTTTAACACTTCGGAAGAAGCTTTTGGCTTTTTTGCTCCCAATTTGACATTCGACGAACAATCTGATTTTGGTATCGGAAACTCTTTTTTTAGACAAAGTTGGGTTTCTGCACCCTCTTCTACGACTGCAAGAGATGGTTTGGGGCCCTTTTTTAATGCAATAGCTTGCGCCAGTTGTCATTTTAAAGACGGAAGAGGGAGGGCTCCCTTATTTGATGGTGAACTTGGTCACGGTTTACTACTAAGGTTAAGTATTCCCGGCACAAACAGTAATGGGGGTTCACTACCCGATCCAATTTATGGAGGACAATTACAAGACAATACCATTCTTGGACAGACCGCAGAGGGCAAATATGTGATTACTTATCAATCCATCACCGAAACTTTTGCAGATGGAACTACCGTAATCTTGCAAAAACCAATCTATCAAATCAATAATTTGGGTTATGGTTTATTGTCAAACAATGTACAAGTTTCACCAAGAATAGCAAACCAAATGATTGGTCTTGGACTTTTGGAAGCGATTCCTGAAAACACAATTTTAAGTTTTGCAACTAATAATAATAGTGATGGTGTTTCAGGAAAAGCAAACTATGTTTACGATGTAGCTACCAATAGCCAGAAACTAGGCCGTTTTGGATGGAAAGCAAATCAACCCAGTGTTCGTCAGCAGGTAGCAGGTGCTTTTCTAGGTGACATGGGTATAACCACTAGTTTGTTTCCTAATGAAAATGTGCCTACCGGTGTTGATGCAAGTTCAATTCCAAATGGTGGGTTACCGGAGATTTCAGATTTAAATTTTAACCGAGTAGCTTTATATTCTAGTACTTTAGCAGTTCCGGCACGGAGAAATTATTCCGATCAAAATGTATTGAAAGGAAAAAAAACATTTGAAACTATAGGTTGTACAAGTTGTCATATTCCTAAAATCCTAACAGGAAATACACATCCAATTACAGCTTTACGTAACCAAACCATTCGCCCATTTACGGATTTACTATTGCACGATATGGGTTCGGAATTATCAGACAATACACCAGATTTCTTAGCTACGGGCAATGAATGGAGAACACCACCCTTGTGGGGAATCGGTTTAATAAATACGGTAAATGGCCATACTAATTTATTGCACGACGGAAGAGCAAAAAATATCGAGGAAGCTATTTTATGGCATGGTGGTGAAGGTCAAAACGCCAAAAATAAATACAAACAACTTTCTGGAAAAGACAGAAATGATTTGTTGAGTTTTATTAATTCATTGTAATGATGCGTTTTGATAACGAAATTTGGCATGGCTTCGGATTTAAAATGATGTCCTCGCTTTGCTCGGCACCACATAATTTTTATATCTTTTTTCGAAGTCGAGCGTTCTTGTGATCCTTTTTTTTGGAGCGTTCTTATGAAATCGGCAATCAAACACCCCTAAGCACCGCAGAAAATAATAGTTGTAACGATAGCGGAATTATTATTTTTCGAGGAGCGACGTGGCTGTGTTGCGGCAATCGGACAGCCACCTCGGGACGGGAACGGAAGGTAGTTTACGGAGTGGAGAGAAGTACTGTGAGCGTGAAACGGCGGGGAAAAAATATAAGGCAGCCTGTGGCGTTCCTTGATTTAGAGCAAAGTGCTAACGGAGCCAACCCCGATGGCTGGGCGAAGGAGCAACCGCTGAAACAACAAGGGGTGGCAGACATGATACTGCTGGAATCTAGTGGAGCGTAGCCTGCGGAGTGTAACGGAATGAAGCGGTATTGTGGATGTAGTAGCCCCGCCGAACGTAGGATAGAGAACGTGTGAAGATGAGGAACGAAGCGGCGCAATAAAAATAGCTATCCAGCCTCTTCGGCGGACTGCTATTTTTATTGTGCTGCGTAGTGTCTGCGGAATGGAGGAAGGAGGCTTTTTCTGCCGACGACTGACTGGAGCTGCCGAACGGAACAAAGAGAATGACCGAAGAGAGACCGCTTAGAGCGCCCCGCAATTCCCTGACGAAAGGAAGAGGAATTGCGGGGCGGCGGGCATCAGTCCACCAGTATAGGCTCTGATTTAAAATTGGCAAGATTTAAAAAGAATCCTCTTTGTGCAGTCATGCCCTCACGGAACAACTTCCATAACAACGATGCTCCCATATTGGCAAGCGCTGAATTAATAAACAAATCCTGTTTTTCCAATGCCTCGGCAAGTGAGCAACTCGGCTCATTGTTATCGGTCTGCGCTTCGAGTTGTTCCTTAAATTCTTCCGTAACCATAGGAAGATTGGAGACAGTCCTGTACAGATTTGAATTCGGCTGTTTGATTCCTCCTATAGTGGACAGTAGAGCCTGGCCTGTATTTCGGGCATTGCCTATATCCAGCCAATATAAAGATTTATTTCGTTCCCAATTGCTGTATGTTATGCCATTCATCAAGGCTGTTGCAATGTCAAAACGTGCCCAAACGGTATCGACACAACTGATGTAAATGTTTGCTTTGCCACGGTTGGGTAGGGATTTTAGATTAACAGTACTGAACTGCTCTGTAACCGCTTTCCAGTTCGTTCCAAAAAAGCGGTTCGTGCGGTTAATGAGTGCCACGGCTTTGGGCAGTCCCACCTCAGCATCAGCAAAGAGCTGTCTCCCTTGATTGGCTGTGGTTACCATATCATCGTCATATAAAATGACCTGTAATCCTGCATGTCCCAAAGTAATAAGACTGTGGTTCATTCTTGCCAATTCTGTGAGCATTCTGCTTCCTGTCCCTCCTGCTCCAATAAGGTTTACCGTTACAGGATTGGTTGGATTTATCAGGTAATTATCTGTATAGTGCATGGCTTTTTGCGTGTTCATGATAGCAAATTTTTAATTGTTAAACCATTTTTAAGTAAGGATTTCATGGGAAAAGGCTTTCCGTTAAATACAAGGTTCTGCCACAATTGAATGATGTTTCCTTTTACAGGACTTGCATCTCCAATCAGATGACTGAAATAACTGTTGAAAAAATACTGTTCCCATTGTTGTATGAACTCCTCCAAAAGACAATCCGTCTTTATACTAATCGATACAGTACCCATACAAACCTTACCATCTGTATATAAATTAAAAAAGGGCGCATGGGCTAAGGCGGTTTGTTCGTTTATCTCTTTGTCGGAATCCATTGCGTAAATCCACAGGGTGTTTTTGGATGCTTTCCAAACCAAGGGCGGCATAGATACTTTACCATTTGGAATGGCTAAACCGTCCACAAAAAATAAATCAACCCTTTGCGATGGTGTGTGCCAAACCGCATATCCGTCATGGTCGGGATTGATGAACAGCACATTTTTTGGCAACAATCCTGACGGTTTTAAAAAATTGCGTTTTAGTTCGTCGGAAGTATCTAAGGCATTGGCAAGTTGGGTACTTTCCCTTAGACTTAATGGGTGTGCATTGATGGGACAGCCATTTTTATCCATATCATAGGCTTCTACATAAATGGTCTTGTCGGCAGTATTTTTCTGATAAACCACAAAGGCTTTTACAGGATTGTACAATGTTCCGAATGTTGCTGTTATATCTTTCATGGCAAATTATTTAAAAGGGTACATAAATCGTTTAGTAAAGGAAATAGCCTGTATTCAAAATCCAATCCTTTGTTGGATGGTTGGTTTTCGGTATCGTAGATTTGTAGTAAAGTAGGTTCTTCCATTTCGGAGCATTCATTGAACTCGTCATTGACCACACGGGCGATATTGTCATATAGTTGTCCTTCGCTGTCAGCTATGAAAGAAATATACTGTTCTGCTTTGATGACCCCGTCATCATATTCAAATTCCCGACTGGAGGTATTGTGAAAAATAGTATAGTCAGGATATTCGAGCAGTAATGCCAATGCTTTTTCTGCCATTGCAAAACAATCTTTTTGAAAAGACGTGCTTGATCTGTAGCGGTCTATTCGCTGTTTAAAACAATTCAGATGATACGGGTTGTATATTTTACGGAGCATTATATCCCCATAATAAATGGCTTCATTAAATTCTGAAATTGCACTACTGTCTTCTTTTGTTTCTTCACTTTCCAAATCATCTATGAGCCATTCCTCCATACATTCGTACTGATAAAAAAGATAACTATTGTTTTCCCTGTAATACGGAATCCCTGCAATATGGTACAAATAGGCAAATACTGACAGCAATAGTTCGGCGGTTTGTTTTTGTTTTTTGTACTGTAACAGTCGGTATAAGGGCAACACAGGAATATAATACAGCGTATTGCCTGTACTATATGAGTGGTTGGTTGCCAGTTTTACAGTCCCCTTGTCGTCTTGCACTATTGATAACTCAATATCTTGCCCCGATTTTCTGAGTTGCTTTTGAACGTATGAATGCGTCAACAGGATATTGTACGGATAGGGTTTGTTTTCTACATCCATTACCTCAAAACCATATACCTCTGTCAAGATAACAAACGAATTAAAAAATCCTGTTTTCGTCTGTGTCGGGTCAGGCAGTTTTTTGCCCTGTTCGAGCAAGGGCAAAAATTGATGTCTTAAAAAACCATCGGTAACAGTTCCAAAGGCGCGGAACTGTTCCTGTTCTTTTTTATCTCCTGTGCATCGGGCAATCTGTCTGCGTTTTCTGCCCATGTGCCTAGTTGCTGATATAGTCTCCATAGCTTTTTGTTTTTGGGCAGTCTGATACTGCCTGTTAGGGTTTTCGTTTTCATGGTTATCCTTTTGTGCCGATTTGTGAAACAAATTTGTACTGCACTGCATCGTCATTTATCACGGGTCCCTCAATCGTTGCCGTAGTTAAGATGGGATAGGTTTGCGCATAAAAGTTCAAAACCGCTTCGGGACTGAATGATGGCGACGGGTCAGCGAGTTTAATGTCCTGTTCCTTGTCCCTGAAAGTAAAAATGCGCTCTAATGTGGTAGCTGTTAACATGGTGCTGAAGTATTAGGGTCGTTGAAAAGGTCAATAGGAAACTTATCTGAAAGTTCCGCTTTGCGTGTGTGAATGATGTCTTTGTATTCGGGATAAAGGTCAGCCTGTGGCACTTTCATCCACGCTTCCTTGAATTTTCCTGCTGTTTCGAGTTCGTCTGCTTTTTTCATAGCTTCCTCGTACTTTTTCTGCATTTCGATTTTTTCTTTACCCATCTTGAGAACGTTATCTTTCTCCATTTGGGAAGCGATTTTTGCCTGTTCCTTTTCTTTAAGGAACTGCTCCATATTAGCAAAGAGTTGTTCGGTTTCTTTGACAGGCTGTTCAATAGCCTTAAAAAATCCCTCGTCTAGTTCCTCTGCCGTGCCTTTGAGCAAAATAGGCGGTACTTTTTTGCGGGCATCATCACCGATGTTGTCATTAAAAAACAATACAGATACAATGAGCCTGTCCGTATCTTCTTTGGCTATGTTTATTTTCCAGTTTCCTGCTACCTGCAAGGCTAGAATAGATTTAAAAAAATTGCCTTCCATGGTTTTACTATTTAGTTTGTGTTTTCATCTAAATCACTAATTTTTACTAATTTCTCATAAAGGTCTTGCCAATAGGCTTGGCGTTCGTGGTCAAACCGCTTAAAGGCTTTGTCAGTATGGGAGAGCTGTCTGAAATAGTCTGCCTGTTGTACCGCTTCGGGTAAATTGGTAACGGTTATGTTTTTTCCGTCTTTATCTTCTACTTGTATCATGGTGCAAGGATTTAAAAGGACAGGCAGGATATGCGCCTGTCCTGATTGGTTAATTAAGAATTAAAGCGTCCGAACCTTTATTGGCAAATTCCAAACAAAGATTAAAAGCCGACTGTGTACGTATCTGACCTGTACCACCCATCAAAAGAGAGGTTAGTTTAGCTTCATCATCTTTATAATTTCTAACATTTTGAAAATACCCAGTCACGGCATTGTACGCTCCGAATACCGTTCCTTTTGTCGTATCCATCAATTGTGTAGGGTCGCTCATGGCATATTCGTAGGCACTTTCTACCATGTTGGTAAAACAGGTTGAGAGTTCCTCTTCCCTACCCTCCTGTATGGATTTCAATACTTCCTTATTGGGAACTAGAGCAGACTGTATCAGTTTTTTCACCTCGCTGTCCGTAATGGGTACTTTTATCCAATGGTTGAAAATGGTTTCCATCTGTTCCGATAACATGTCGGATATCCCCATAACTTTGTGAGCCTGTTCCAAACGTTGTTTGGCATTGGAGGTATGACGAATGCGTACCGTATTGGTTTTGTTGTTCATTGCGGCATTAAGGGTATTGGCGCATACGATGCGAATTGGTGTAAATGCGACGGTTATGCTTCCGCTTCCATCATGTGAGGTAGAAAGGAAAAGATATTTTTCAATTAAATCGTCATTCCCCACACGAATGTAATCAGGCAATTTCGCTGTTATAAAGATGCGTTCTCCATTATTACCTAAAGCTCCTGCGGTTTCGTATAAAATCCCGTCACCACCCACGATACTGTCGAAAAAAGAAAAGGCATCCCTGTTTTGTACAATTTGGTAGTCTTTACCCACTACGCCCAACACGGCATCATTATCAGTGCGTACGGTGCTGAAATAATTTGGTACTTCAATTTTGTTGTGAATGGTTTCACTAGTCAAATTGATTTCCTCTGAACAGGACGTAAATAACTTGCGTTTTTCTACTTCATAATCCAATCCTGCGAATTTGATTGCTTCTGCACTTGTGGGATAATCCGAAATTATTTGCCCTAGATTGTGCCAAGCTTTTTCCTTTACGCTGAAAAAACTGTGTTTCTCTGTTTGCTCGTTGTAATTTATATTGTGTGCCATGATGTTAAAAATTTAAGTGATTAGTATATTGTTTGGATTAAAAAGGCAGGTCATCTGCTGTTTCCGATTTCTTTGCCTGTACTACCGAAGATGTTATACTGTTTTCTGTCTGCTGCGTTTTTTTTGCAAAAGCCAAAATTTTGATGTTATTGGTGTGAAACGTAAGGCTACCTATTGGTTTACCTTCGTGGTTGCTATACACATTCAACCCGATACGCCCAAATAATTGTACAAGTGCTCCTTTTTTAAGGCACTCGGCTGTCTTTGCATTTAACCAATAGGAACAATTGATATAGGTAACTACTTCTTTTACCTCGGTACTTCCTTTGGGTTTGTAATTGTCATTGATGGCAATACTAAAATTGACCACCTGTTTGTCGTTGCTCACTTTATGAACGACTGAATCTGCTGTAATTCTACCTGTAATTTCCATAATTTTTAATTTTTAATGATTGCTATTATTTACTTTGTCTTTAACCCTGCGCTCCGCAAAAAATCTTTTCAAAACGAAAAAACGGGAAAAAAGAAAGCAAGAAATAAGTGGACTAAGAATGCGGAGCGCTATAAGTCCCGAAGGGTGGCGCAGCCATTATGCGCGTGCAGCATACGACGGACACTATCTTAGCTGCCCTTTTAGTCCGTTTCGAGTGGAAATCTGATTAAAACTTCTTAATAGAATTTAATTGGAATACAATTCTACTGCGAGCGTGAAAAGGCGAAAAAAAATTGAAGGTAGCCTTTGGTGTTCCTTGATTTAGGGCAAAGAGCTAACGGAGCCAACCCCAATAGCTGTGCGAAGGCACAACCGCTGAAAAAATAAAGGGCGACAGACATAATACGGCTGGAATGCAGTGGAGCCTAGCCTGCGGAGTGAAACGGAATGAAGCGGTATTGTGGATGTAGTAGCCCTGCCGACCGAAGGGTAGAGAACGTATGAAGATGAGGAACGAAGCGGCCCAATAAAAAAAGCTACTTATTTTTCAAGCTGCTATTTTTATTGTGCTGCGTAGTGTCTGCGGAATGGAGGAAGAAGGCTTTTTCTGCCGACGACAGACTGGAGCTGCAGAACTGAACAAAGAGAACGACCGGAGAGAGACCGCTTGATTGCCCTTGTTCCTTTTAACGGAAATGTTCTTTCTGACTATGAATCAGAGAAGGTTGATTTGACTTATATTAATGTTGATAGCACCTCCTTTTCTTATAAAAATATATTTTATAAAATTTCTAATTTCGTATTAAAAATGGGCTGCTTCCCGAGTGTGAAAGAACAGAATAAAACAAATTTTATTATAAAATCAATTCTCAAAGAAATTCATTTGATTAAACTTTAATTATAAGACCTGATAAACTCGAGAGAAAAGCGTTGGTTCTTTTAAGAAAAAAATCATTAGTAATGATCTGTTTTTATTTGATGGTATCGAAAATTTTAAAAACTAAAAAAAGACGTTGTCTTTTTTTGATACAGTTTATATGACAAAAAAGATATTGAGAAATATAAATTTCAATTTTTAACCAATTATATTTATGACAATTTCAAAACAATGCAATTGTCAACAAAGTTTTTACTATTTCTTCCTATGATAGAAGATTCCCTTTTTTAGAGAATGTGGCCAACTATTTATCCGAAAATTCTATTTCTTTTCGGTTTATAATTAAAAAAGACAAAATATTTGACCTTAAAAATATAGAAATTATTACTGAATACTTACCTATTAGTGATGTTAAAAAAATAATTGCCAGCAGTTTATTTTTTGTCAATATTCAAAAGGAAAATCAATACGGATTGAGCTTACGTATTTTTGAGGCCTTAGGCTACAAGAGAAAATTAATTACTACTAATCAGGATATTGTTGCGCAGGATTTTTATAATGAGAATAATATTTTTTTAATTTCTGATAAAAATTATGAAATTCCACTTGGTTTTCTCGAAACAAAATATCTTGAAATAGTTCCTGAAATTCTTGAAAGATATAAATTGGAAAATTGGATTTTACAGGTTTTTGGAATCGATTATGATTCATAAAATTTTTAGACTCTTTTTAAGTTTTTAATTTTGACATAATCAATTAGTAATGTTAAAATTAATTATATTCGCACAATAAATGACTTCCAAATGAGAGTATTACATTTTACAACTTCAAATGTCTGGCGAGGTCATGAACAAATGATTATAGATATTTATGAATCTTTTAGGGATAATGGATTTGTTGAAAATCAATTGATTGTATGTGCAACCGATTCTGAGATTTATAAAGTGGCGACAGAAAGAAATTTAAGAGTCCAAACATTTGATTTTAAATCGGAATATGACCTTAGATTTGCTAAAAAATTTAGAAAAATTGTAATAGAACATGGATCGGATGTAATAATGATCCATAATAGTAAAGCACACACCATTAGTGTTTTATCCGCTATTTTTTTTGGTTTAAAAATTCCCATGGTATTGTGCAGAACTTTAATTAAAAACATTGGGACTAATTTTTTTAGAAAATATAAATACAATTTCAAAGGCATTAAAAAAATTATATGCATATCGGATTCTGTGTTGGATATACTTAAACCTTCCATAAAAAATCATGATTCAATGACGGTTATAGGAAGTGTTGTTGATACGGAGCGGTTTGTTTATAATAAAAAAAGGGGATTCCTTCATACAGAATTTAATATACCGTTGGAGTATAAAATAATTGGAAATGTTTCGGCATTTTGTAAAGTCAAGGATCATTATACTTGGGTCAACACCGTAGAAGAATTGTATCGAAGAGGATTAAAAGCAAAATATATTTTGATTGGTGAAGGATCATTAGAACTCGAAATCAAGAATTATGTTAAATTAAAGGGACTAGAGAACGAAATTATTTTTGCAGGTTTTAGAGATGATATTCATAAATGTCTCCCAGAATTTGATTTGTTTTTATTTACCTCTAAAAGTGAAGCGACAGGTGGCGTAATATTGGAAAGTTATGCGTGTAATGTACCAGTTGTAGCTGCCAGAGCTGGTGGAATCCCAACAGTCTTATTAGATAATGTGACAGGTTTATTAGCTGAAGCTGGAAATCCAATGGATTTTGCCAATAAAGTTGAAATTTTAATTGAGAACAATGCTATGCAAGATAAATTCAAAAACAATGGGTATGAATTTTTGATGACTACTTCGACACGTTTAATAATAGGCACAAAGATTTTAGATGTTTTGAATGAAGCAATTAATACTAATTTGATTTAATTACGGTAAAAAAAATATGCCATGATTTATATAATAACGATATTGTTTTTAATCTTATTTGTTTTTATCATTGTTCTAAATTTTCAATTTAAATTGTTTTATTTCCCTTCAGCAAAAATTAGAATTTTAGAATATCATTCCATTTCTATAAATGGTTTTGAAGATCAGATAACAATTAGCAAAGAGAAAATAATTAAACAATTTGAATATTTAAAAAGGAATAATTATACGACTCTTTGGATGTCGGAAATTGATGAACTGAAAAACAAAAAACAGAATTTGGCTCCAAAAACGGTTGTTCTTACCTTTGACGATGGGTTTTTAGATAATTATACGGAGTTGTACCCTTTGTTACAACACTATAATTTTAAAGCAGTTTGCTTTATGGTTTTGGGCAGAATAGGACAAGATGTTGATTGGAACGGAAAATATGTCAATGAGAATATGAAGTTGATGAATAAGCAACAGTTATTAGAAATTGGTTCACATATTGAGTTAGGATATCATACCTTTAAACATGATAATTATGCTGAATTAACTTTTGAGGAAATCGAGAAAGATTTGCAATTATGCCAAGAAATTATCAAAAAAGAACAATTAAAAGTCTTTCCTGCGTTGGCTTATACTTATGGTGGATATTATAGAAAAAAAGGCGTCAATCAGAAGCTGTTTTTTGAATTGTTAAAGAAGTATGGGATTAAATATGGACTTCGAATTGGAAACAGAATCAATATTTTTCCTTTGAAAAATAGTTACGAAGTCCAGCGTATTGATATTAGAGGTACAGATTCAATGGAAAATTTTAAAAATAAAGTAATTTTTGGAAGAAAAAAAATATTTTAGGGACTTGCGACAAACTATTAAGTTATAAAAAATATCGGTTTGGTTAAAAAAAATAATTCCCATAAACTTTCAAATAGGAGACAGCAGCAGCTTTCCAACTGAAACTTTCAGCTCTTTCTTTCATACTGTGTTTTATTTACTTCGACTCCAATTAAAACTCGCTAAAAACCTACTTCTAGTCTTTTAATTAGGTATTTCGGAGTTTTTCGATAGTTTGTATTTGTGGTTCTGTCGCATCTATCAGATAAAAACTAACTCAGCTCTCATTCCCTAATTTAAGCAGTCAGTTGACAGAATGATTCAAGCATAGTTATGCCAGAATTAATCATCTGCTTCTTTCTTAACATATATACACTTCAATTCCGCTTAACATTCTCGTAGCAGATTCAAAATAGATATGTAAATAAACCCAAAGTGTTACAAAAAGTAAGCTGTTACCAGATAAACTCTCGTTAGGTCTTTCAATATTGGGTATTCCGAGGCAAACGGGACACCCATTCTATCTAACTTATTATAAGGAATTATATAATATACTGATTTTCCCAATAATACATTGCCTAATTCTTCAGAGAAACCATCTATTCAGTTGTTTTTAAGTTATACCTAATTCTTCAAATGAAATGTTTGAGTTTTTCATCATTCGTTTG
>NZ_JBLVPW010000035.1:0-36186 GCF_048286715.1 Flavobacterium kochi | reverse complement strand
ATACCCTGCTGTTCCTCCTGCTACGCTTTGAGCCTCGATAGTGGCCGTTTGTAAACAAGTATAAGGTATTGTTATAACAGCTGTTCCAGTAATTGCAAGGGGCTGAGTCAAAGTAACCGTATTCAGTACCGATACACAACCTTTACTGTCCTTTATCTGATAAGGATATGCCGTTCCTGCAATTAATCCTGTGTATAACGTGGTATTTGAAAATCCTAAATTATTGAAATTATAAGTGTAAGGTCCTACTCCGCCTGCTGCAGTAAGGGTTACACTTCCATTTGTGGCTCCGTTACAGGTTGGGTTGATTTTGGTAGTAGAAACAGTTGGGTTAACAATTGGGATTATTTTAATAATATTAGATTGTGCAGGACAGCCATTGGCATCTGTTACCTGAAACTGATAATCTGCAGGTGTTGACGGATTTAATGTAAAAGTACTTCCACTAACAGTTGGTGTTCCAGTACCTTGAATTAGAGTAACAGTATATGGTGCATAACCACCTGTTATTGTTCCTGTAATTTTCGCATTAGGGGAAGCAGAACAATCTAACCCTTTGTTTAAAACTACATTTACATTAAGTTGTGAAGCAATGGTTTGTACTGGTAAAGTTACTGTACATCCATAAGCATCTCTGACTATTATAGTATAGGAAGCTGGTGTTAAATTCGTAAACGAATTGCTTGATTGCCACGAAGCTCCATTGTTAATACTATATTCATAGGGAGTTACTCCACCTGATGCTGCAATCATCAGGGTAGCTGCATTAACTGCATCATAACAGAAATCAGACGTCGCTGAGATGGTAGCTGTAGGGGATACTGGTGCTGTTAACGTAAAATTCGATGTAGCTGAACAACCATTCAAATCTGTGGTCGAAATCGTATAATTTCCAGCCAAACTTAAATTGGTGAAGGTATTTGATGCTTGAGGTCCAACTACTGGTCCGCTTGGTGGCGTTAGTGTATAAGTATTACTGCCCCATCCGCCTGTAACTGTTGCAGTGACACTCGCTTTGGATAAGCAGGTTATTGGAGTCTTTACCGTTGTGATAGCTAATGCGGCAGCCGGTTGTGAAACGTTGACCGTCGTTGTGTATTTACAACCAGTATCTTTATCTGTAACTGTAATGGTATAATTCCCTGCCGGCAGATTAGTCAGTGTAATTGTAGGAGCCGTTTGTCCCGACGCGGAGCTGCTTATCGGTCCTGTAATATCATAAGAATAAACGTATTTACCACCTGTAAACGTTCCCGATATATCAAATTTAATTGATCCCGTTGAAGTGTTATAGCATTTTACATTATTTAATAATGTTCCTGTGACAGATATCGGAGGCTCTGCCACAAGATTATAATTCTCCTGGTACACACAATCATTTTTATCCGTTATCTGGAAAGTATACGTACCAGCGGGTACTCCAGAATATTGTCCGTTCGCATTTATTGGGGTTAAGTAATTGTATAGAGGAGAGCCAACAGCAATAAATGACGGGACGGCAATTATCTGAAATCTCACAGGTGATTGACCACCAGTTCCAGAAGGCCAATTAACATTAAATGCTGAAGTATTGTCACTACAATTGAAACTCTTATAGGTGAACGTTAGGTCTCTGGGACCATTTACAGAAGCTACAGTAATTGGATTTAAATCAACTGTACAGCCATTATTATCTTTAATTTTTACTGTATAAGTGCCTGAAGACAAACCAGAAAAAATCATTCCTGACTGAAAATTTATACCATTTATACTATAGGTATAAGGAGATGTCCCACCGGAGACTCCCGAAACAGTTATCGTGGCAGAACCTTTACAGGTATATGGCGTAGTTAAAGTACTGGTACCCGTAATAGCTACAGGAGTTGTAACAGTGACAGATTGAGGCACAGTTGTACAAACTGAAGTCCCGAGTGTGTATTCAACAACCACATTATAATTCCCAGCGGCAAGACCTGTAAACACAGGTGAATTAACGAAAGTAACCCCGTTATCAATACTGTATCGCAAGCTGTTTCCGTTAGGATTGCTAACATTTACTGTTATTGTTCCAGTATTGCCTCCTGAACATAAAACATCCGTTTTTGCAACTGTATAAACTGGTGACGGAGTCGCATTTACTGTAATTGAGGTTGTTGTTGTACAGTTATTATTATCAACAACGGTAATATTGTAAATACCTCCAGTTGGTAAAGGAGAACTAACAACGATCTGCGGTACGCTTTGGAAATCGGTTGTACTGTTTACAAAATAGGAAAAAGGTGGAGTTCCGCCTATAGGGGTCACTGTAATTTCTCCGTCTGTACAGGTCAATGGTACTGTAAGTGCCGAGCTAGCGGTTAAAACGGCTGGCTCAATTAAATCAACAGTTCCTGTTAAATGACACCCGTCTTCAGTGGATACATCCCAAGTGTAGGTAATTGGACTCGAAAGTGTTCCAGCATTTAGGTTCGAAAAAGTATAATCACTGGCAGCGATAGGCCCTACTTGATTTACTAAAGTTGCTCCCTGATAAATTTTATAATAGTATTGTCCTTGAACATCATTGGCGGCAAGTTTGATAGAGCCTTTTCCTCCATTGCAATAAGGTTGTGTAATAAAAGTAGATACCGTAAAATCTCTCTTTCTAATTTGAATTCCCGGTACGCTAAAAATGCAAGGGAATGAACTTACACCTATTTGTTTGATAAAAACAGTATAGGAATTTTGTGTAGTAATAGGGAAAACATTAGACGCTTGATAAGTAACATTATCTAAACTATATTCATATCCTGCAGGAACTCCCCCAATGGTTATTTCACCCTTAGTATTACAAATTATGTCTTTTGTTGTAACTGTAGGATTTAATAAATTTTGATAGACATTAAAATAAAAGCGATTAAAGCATCCTCCAGCATAATTTATGGTCATCCTAAACTGGCCCGAAGTCTTCGCAGTATAATCCGGACCGGTACCTACCTGTGCCCACGTACAAGCTGTACTTTCATTGGCGCAATCAGGATTAACAACGGCTGTACAGCTGGCTTCATTCAATTTTTCCCAAACAATAGATATGGCATCATTAATTCCGGATCGAATCAAGCGAGTAGCATTTGCTCCACACAAGAATATATTAGGTAATTTTTTTCCATTATTAGGACAGGTAACTACTTGATCAGCGAAAGGAATTACTGGATTATTTATTGCGGTCCCAAAAGGAGAAACTGTTACCGTTTGATCAATGGACAAACATGGAGCAACTGCTGTATCATGAACATAATAGGTCCCTACTTGAGTAACGGTAAGTGTTTGGTTCGTTCCAATTACAGGGCTCCCTGTTGGACTTGTTGACCATGAATAAGTACTATAGCCATTAGCTGCAACTAAATCTACACTGGCGCCACATAAAACAACGCTTTTTGAAAATTTACAACCTTCGACACCGACTAGGAAGTTTGTCGCCGAAGGTATTCCCAAATTACAGGCTGCAAAAGAAGACAAACTCGGATCATCTGTAATTTGGTTAGGACTGATGAGACCTCTATAAGTTGCATAAGCTTGATTTTGTATTTTATCTGAGCAGGCATCACTTAATTCATTACAGTTAGGAACAACCTGAACTTTAAATTCTAATTCATAACGGGGATCATTAACATTTACCAAATTATCAGGAATCGTAAAAATTATTTCCCGAGTGATCGCATTATAACTAAAGGTTATGCCTGAGCCATTTGGTATTATTATATCAGCCGGATTAAAATTAATATTTATTGGTAATTTATCCTTTATGGTAAATGAAATGGCATCGTCATTACCAATATTTTGAAACCCTATATTATAATACAATTCTTGACCTAAAGTGACATTCGTATTACCAATATCGTTACCTGTAATGTCTTGTACCTGTTTCGTTAATAATATGTTTGGCTCAATTATATCTACCGCAAAAGTGGTTACAAAAGCACCATAACCATCACCACTGGTGGTTAACTTTAGTGCTCCTGCAGTTGAATTATTTGGCAAAACACCATTTAATGGATTATTAATTTTAACATTATCGATGTCATAACCAAGCGTATTGGTGCTGGTGGGATTCCTATTGGCAACTTGTGCACCTGAATTAGAAATAGTAGAATTAAAGAAATTTGTTGCGGGATTTAAAGCATCACTTATCACGGTGAAAGCTGCTGAAGTACTCGCTTTAAACTGAAAAGAGTCTCCTGTTATGCCTAAATCTCCCTCTAACGCAGAAACACCAATCTTTGCATTTACCGGAAACGGTGCCGGTAAGGTTTTGAAACCGGAAACTGGTATATCCAACGATGCCGTGGATTGAACTCCAGCGTAACCATCAAATGTTGATATAAATTTACTAGGCAACGTAGGGCTTTCGTAAATAACCACAAGTGTCCATCCAGCGGCACAACCGCCGTTTCGTTTCCCTGTGGTAGCCCTTAGGTTCGCCAATGCGTAGGTACCATCGGCATTCGTTAATCCTTGTAATAACCCAGTTACATTTTTATAGCATATTATAGGAGAATCTTTAAATGACAGATTAATATTTGAGTAATTATATCCATCAAAAATAATAGCATCTTCGTCACCAGCCAGATCAGCATTATTATCCGCAGTTAAGTCCAAGTAACTGCCCCCCGGTAACTTAAATTTTACTTGATTCCAATCATTCAGTCTTTGGGTTCCAGTAAAAAACTGACTCGAATTGGTACCGACCTCATTAGGATAAATAGAAGCCCAATACAAACCTGCGTAAACAATTTTTTTACAGGAATTATTAATTAGTAAATTTGCCGTGCTGGAACTAAAAGTGGATGCATCCCCATCAACATCAATATAAACACCTTCATAAGAGTTATTGTTCCCTGCTCCACTGTACGGTGAAGCTAATCCCTTTCCCGCTATGATACTATTACCAATTAATACCACATCTCCTTTAACTTTAATATTTCCACCCGCTAATCTGGGGGTAAAAGGAATGGCAAGCTGAGCAAACAGGGCATAATTATTCACTAAGAATAACGCAGCAATTAGTAGGTAGTTTTTTAATTTCATTGGGGCAAAATTATTGTTCCAAGCAAGATTGCCTGAAGGTTTTTTATTGATTTAAATTGACCCTCAGGGGCATGAGGGTTAATTTAAAATTGTACAAAACTGGATTAATTTTAAAAAAATTAATTATTACTGTCTTTTCATTACGTAATTTTATTTATTGGTTTTCAATTTTAGCAATAGACATCTTACCATTGTAAGGCTTATTCCCTTTCGATTGTAATGCTTTTTTCGCCTGTTCTATAGTATCAAATTTGTCATAGTAAATAAAATATTTACTGGTATTGATATCATAGAAGAAATCTATATTTGATTGACCCGCTGCAACTGCTTTTGTTAAAAAAGCATCTCTTTTAGCAACATCATTATGGACCGCGACCACTAAATAATAACCACTTTCTACATTTTGAATGTTTTTTAGAATTTGCATAGTCGACTGCTCATCACCATAATCAAAATCCTCTGCCTTTAAAGGAACAGCGCTAAAAGGTGTCTTTTCTTTTATTCGACTTAATGTCGCTTTATCTTTCAAATACCTAGTTTGATCATTCTCAAAACCTGCACGTTTAATTCTTCTTTTTTTCTCTATTTCTGTCTCAGCTTTAATTTTTTCTAATGAAGCAATTAAATTTAGGTTTGCCTGTATTACTTTTAATTGTTCTGCTTTTAGTGTTTCTATTGTTTTTAAATAATATTGATTTGTTGCATCATTTTTATTAGGCACTTTTTTGAGTCTTTCTTGGTATAAATTATCTAACGCTATAATCTTTTCATTTTGAGTTTTGTTTACTGCAGCTATCTCTAGTTTTAAAGCTTCTAATGCACTGTTCTCAGCAGACACACTTTTGAAAGGTTTTGGCTCACTTAAAATACCTTTATCACTTAAATCATTCTCCTCTTTTAAATCCTTAAGGTCTTTTTCTTTATTAGCGACCGTTGCGTCGAGTCGTGTCAATAATTGCTGTTGTGTGTTCTTAGAATCTTCAACTAATTTGGTCAAATTATCCATAGATACAACGTTAGCATCCTTAGGTATAGCAGCTAATTTCGCTTGCATATCAGCATCGGCTTTGGCTTTGGAATCCGCAGCCAATTTTACTTGGGCTAGAGCCTCGGCTTTAGCTTTGGCGTCTGAATCTAATTTTGCTTGGGTAAGAGCGTCAGCCTTGACTTTACTATCTGCGGCTAATTTAGCTTGCATATCAGCATCTGCTTTGGCTTTGGCATCCGCAGCTAATTTTGCTTGGGCTATAGCGTCAGCTTTAGCTTTAGCATCCGCGGCCAATTTTGCTTGCATGTCAGCATCTGCTTTGGCTTTGGCATCCGCAGCTAATTTTGCTTGGGCTAGAGCGTCAGCTTTAGCTTTAGCATCCGCGGCCAATTTTGCTTGCATGTCAGCGTCTGCTTTGGCTTTAGCATCTGCAATTAATTTTGCCTGGGCAAGAGCGTCAGCTTTGGCTCTGTTATCCGCAGCTAATTTTGCTTGGGCTAGAGCATCAGCTTTAGCTTTTGCATCTGAATCTAATTTTGCCTGAGCAAGAACAGCGGATTTGGCTTGGGCGTCCGCAGCTAATTTTGCTTGGGCAAGAGCATCTGCTTTGACTTTAGCATCTGCAATTAATTTTGCCTGGGCAAGAGCCTCAGCTTTCGCTTTAGCAGCTGCCACTAACTTCACTTGGGCTAGAGCATCGGCTTTGGCTTTAGCATCCGCAGCTAATTTTGCTTGAGCAAGAGCCTCAGCTTTCGCTTTAGCTGTAAGATCCACCTTGGGTTTAGCACTTGTAGCGAGTTTGGCTTTTGCAATCGAAGCTAATTTTGCCTGAGCAAGTGCATTGGCTTTAGCTTTGGCAGCTGCGGCTAACTTAGCTTGAGCAAGAGCATCAGCTTTGGCTTTAGCTGCAGGATCCAAAGTGGGAGTAGTACTTATAACGGGTTTGACTTTGACGACAGCAGCGACATCTAACTTGGCCTTGAGAGCAGCGTCAGCAAGTAGCTTAGCTTTGGCAGCGGCTGCAGCATCTAATTTGGCTTTGTTATCAGCGATTAGTTGCGCTTTGGCCTCCGCTATTTCCTTCAGTTTAAACAATCGGATTTGTTCTTTCTCTGCAATCATAGCAAGTTTAAGCTCCTTCAGCTTTTGAGCATCAATTGGAGATAAAATTGTAGATTCTTTTGGTTTTGGTGCTGGTTTTCTTGTTTCCGCAGGAGGAATAACCGATCCTTCTTCCTCATCATCACCGTAATAATAGCTATTACTTTTAAATTTATAAGCCAAAACTATTTCGTGAGAAGATCCAAAATTTGATAAATTACCCATCGCTTTTTCGAAATTGTATTCAATAGAAATTTTAGGGGTGATATTCATCCCTAATCCTCCAGACAGTCCATATACCGTATTATAGCCTGCTTGTGCCCACACTCCTTTTGGAATAGCAAACATCATTAATCCTGAAACAATAGTTTTATCTTTTTTTACCTCTGTCTTAAGTAGCGCAGAAAATTTACTTTTATCAAAAAAACCATAAGTGTCTAAATATCCGGTATGCATAATATGGGCTTCGATACTTTTTTCAGGATCATCTGCAACTATCTTAGAAGTTTTAAGATTATATAAGATCAAATTGTTTACAGACAGACCAAAATCAAGAAAAGCGGTTCCATAGTTTATACCCGGATTAATCGTAATTAAAGTATTTGAAGGTATGTTTTCTAATGATGGATCAGGATAATTTGTAATAACCTTGGATTTATTTAAGCCACTTTTATAGAATCCAACATTCATTCCAAAAGTTAAATTACTGTCTTCCTGAAGTACCACATTGTGAGCAAAATTTGCAACAGCACCAAAAGTGGTTAAAACACCATAATTCTGTTGGAACAGTCCAATAGCGATCCCTTCATTCTCTCTGAATCTTCCGGAATAGCTTGCTAAATAGGTCTGCGGCGCATCATCAAACTGAACCCATTGCCTTTTATTATAAAAACTGATGCTAGTACTTTGTTCTCTTACAAAACTAAAGGTTGGATTGATAAGGAATCTATTAAACTTTAAAGAATTTCTTATAGGTAATGAAAACGAAACAACTCCATCCTCATGGTCTTGAGAATAGAGTGCCTGCAGCGTACCGTAAAAAAAAACTATGAATAGTAAAGCTTTCCTCATATTATTTTAATACCGTTATTGAGCCCTTTTTTACTTTTTGGTCTTGCGTGGTGATGATATAATAATAGACTTGATTTACGTTTTTAAAATCCAATGTGTTTTCGGGCCAATTATTTTGATAGTCAGTTGTTTTAAGTACTATTTCTCCCAGCGAACTCAGCAAGACCACTTCGGTGTTCGTCCCGCTTGTATATTCTTGAGGTATAATCCAGGTGTCGTTGATACCGTCGCCGTTAGGGCTTATTAGATTGGATATGTTGGTAACATCCGGAAATGGATTGGAACTAACAGATTCAGTAACCACAAAAGAAAATTCTTTTGAAATACTACATCCTGTCGTTTGCGTAATTACAACCTTATAACTTCCTTTACTTTTCACCTCATAAGTATTTCCTGCAGCAGCTGGAATAACAACGTCATTCAAATACCATTTATAATCAGGATTCGAAGCTGATGTGGTTACAATTACTGACAGCGTTTCTTCTGGCGAAATAGTATTTGTATCCGGAACATTGATACTGCTGGTGAATTGAGTATTTTGTAAATTGATAATAGCATTAGCCGTACAACTTCCAAAATTAACAGCTACAGAATAGGCCCCTATCTGATCAGTTACATACGTTTGGCTTATTGCTCCCGAAATGGCCACATTATTTTTATACCATTGATAACTATTTCCTGCTGATGTTGTTAAAGTAGTGGCACCAGCACTTGAACAAAAAGGATTCCCAAGACTGGACGCTATCGTGGCTGAAGCCGACGAAGTAGCCTCACTTACCGTTACTCTATTGGAGTAAGAATCGGAAGTACAAGAACCATAATTGGTCTCAACATAATATTTTCCCGGTTGATTCACGCTTAAACTTTGTCCTGTAGCGATAGGAGTTACACCTGGTTCCTTAAACCAATTATAGGTTAACGAAGGGTACTTTAGTGGGGAATCATTAGATCCTGTGCCAGGATTATCTATTGTTAAAACATAACTTCCACCGGAGCAATAAGTGGCGGTCGAAACAAAATTGTTAATGGAAAATGGAGTATCCTGAGCCTTATAGTAGGCCGAAAAACTAACAGAATTAGGACTTATAGCTGCTGGACTTGTACTTTTTATTCTTAGTTTATATTTTTCTCCGGCAGTTGTCGTTGGTACCGAAAAAGTTAAAGTTGCAGGAGAAACAGTAACAGTACCCGCACCAGAAGTAAAAACAACTGTAGGACTGGTAAAACCTCCGTTTGGATCTGAAAGTTCTACTACAAATTGATTTGTAGCACTCAAAGCCGAAACTGGTGAAAAAGAAAAAGTTACATTAAAAGTATTAAAAGAGGAATTAGCACAAATCTGACTAAAAGGTAAAGTAGGTGTTCCGATAGCTACCTGAGCAGTCAGACTGTTAGTCAAAGGTAAAACCAAAAATAAAAAATAAAAAAAATATTTATTTACAGTAGGTATCATTCCGCATTTATTCTTTATTTAATAGGATTCATAAACTTAACTAATGGCCACTTCATTATTTAGACTTTTGTGTTTGAGATAAAAATCACCCAAAAACAATAATTATTTTAATGATTTAATGCAGTGATTTTAGCAATTCGTAATCTGAAGTCAGGCTTTTTTTCATTTAAGAGGTCAATGAATGTTTCCTTATTATCGCTTTGAGAATACACATTAGCGAAAGCACTATTGCCATACCAATTCTCTAAATCTTCGTTATTGGAGTTGTATTCTGTAAAAATATTCCCTTTGCAAAAATTAAAATACATTGCTTCGAATTTTATTTTCTTTAAATTTTCTCCGTTAACCTCAATTTTATTATTTAATAATACTGCAGGGTTAAAACCAGAAATAACACTTCTTTTAAATTCAACAGAAGCATTTTCTGCAACATATACGGCTTCTTTAACTAAGCCTGCCTGAATATCGGCACTTATATTTTCGCTGTTGTTAATCAATGTTAAATTGGTTGCGGTAACCAGCGTCTGTTTTTTGGTAAAATCAACTTCTTCTTTTTTATCATAAGAAGCAACGTCTATGCATCTAGATCCTGTATTACTTGTTAAATAAGAAGAACGAATTGCTAACGAGTTATCAATTCGGCATTGTGTTCCAAAATTAAATTTATAATCATCACTGCTTGACTTAAAAGAAACCATCTTATTCAAAGACAGATCTCCGCCAAATATTTCAAAGGAATCACCGGCAGAATAACTGATCATAATGTTTTCTAATATTGTTTTGTTACCTACACCCGCTAATAATAAAGCATTAAAATTACCTACACCTTTAATTTTTTTTCCAGCAAATTCTATTCTTACAAATTTTAAAACACCAGAATTACTACTTACATTACTACCTCCATAAGAAGTCAAAGAATTATCTAAATCAAAATTTATAGATGAAACACTTCCAAATTTATTCGTCGGTGCATCTCCCAGTATAACAATTCCTCCCCAATCTCCTGCTTTTTTTACACTTCTATTAGAAGTAAAAACGATTGGATCAGTCTCTAAACCTTCGGCAATCAGACTAGCGCCTTTAGTGATAATAAGAGCAGCGCTAGATTCATAATCCCCGATTATTACAGTACCAGGTTCTATGGTAAGAGTTGCATTATTTGTTACGTAAACATTCCCTTGTAATATGTAAACGTTTTTCTTGTATAATTTTGTGTTTGCAGTAATATTACCCGCCAATATTTGATTTGCTTCTCCGTAATCAGTTTTGTTCGGTTTAAATTCCGTCCAGTTATTTAACCAGTTACTAGAACCTGTTATTCCTTTTTCTTGCTGTGCACTTACTCCACAAACTACTAAAAAGAACATCCCTATAATTTGAGTAAAGTTTTTCATGACTAAAAGATATAAATATTGATACTTAGGAACTATTTGAATTAATAAAATTAAAAAAACTCATTATGAGTTTTCCGAACTACTTCAGAATACATCGATAACGAGTTTAAAAAAAATTAATATTCGATTATCGGTGCAATATTCTAATTCTAAATTACTTGTAAATGAACATTAATAAGGAAATTAAAGTAAGCACTACATATCATTGAATTCATGTAATGATTTCAATGTGTTTTCATAAAATAGAATTGCCGCTATTAAATTATTCGTATCAGAATAGGGAACCATTCTTCTTTGAAAAGCAACCGTTACATCAAGGAAGTCTGTAGTACTTTGCTCTTGTGTAGCCAATATTTTTCTATTATCCGCATCATTAGGAATTCCTAAATCGCTCAAGGTCACACCCGGTTTTGTAGCTAGGGCGATATAGGGCAAAGTTTTAACAAGAACTTTAATGCGTTCAATGTATAATTCTAATAATTCCCCTTTTTTCATCTCTTGCAACTCTTTCTGATCATGGTACTTTTTTATTAATGCAGATGTACTTATAATACTTTTAGGAGCATTTTTATCTTGTGCAGAAACAATACCAGTTGCAAGCAAAAAAAACACACTGAAAAAAATAATTTTCCCTTTCATAATTAAAATTTGTCGATTAATTTATCAAACAAAAATATACAATAAAACTTAATTAACAACCTTGTAAATATTTTTTTTGATTACAAATGATTACAAAAAACAAAAAAAAGTGCATTCTGTCGGATAAATCTGCTCTTTATCGGATAGTTTTATTTTTTGCTATACAAGTGATAGCCGAGGGATTAACAGTTGTTTATAGCATAATCCGAGAGAGTAAAAAAAAAATTAATTTTCATAACAGAATTTTTATTTATTAATATTAACCCTACACACAAATAAATAAAAACTGTTAATTTTAGACATTTAGGGAGTTTATTATGTGTTTTGAGCGCTTTTATTCATAAAAAAGTCAAATTAAATCATAAGAAAACGGCACTTTTTCAATGTAGTTTATAACTTTACTTTTCCTGAAACTTTGCATCCTAAAATTTTAGACTGAACCATTTTCTTTTATCTTTGCTTCATGCAATTTTCAGAAATTTTAGGACAAGAACACATTAAAAGTCATTTGACAAGAAGTGCTGATTTGGGTAGAATTCCGCATGCACAATTGTTTGTTGGTCCTGAGGGAAGTGGTACTTTACCGATAGCTATTGCTTATGCGCAATACATAATCTGCAACAATCAAAACGCTGAAAACTCAGGCACAAACGAAGCGTGTAACATCAAATTCCAAAAAACCTCACATCCTGATTTACATTTCATTTATCCGACCGTAAGTACCGAAGACGTAAAAACGAAACCAAAAAGCATTGATTTTATAACGGAATGGCGAGAGTTTTTGAACAAAAATCCGTATGGAAGTTTGTTTGATTGGTATCAAACCCTGGGTGTTAAAAACAAACAAGGAGAAATCAGGGTTGATGATGCGCAGGAAATTTTGAAATCTTTAGCTTTAAAATCCTACGAAGGCGGATACAAAGTGATGATTATCTGGATGGCCGATAAATTGAATATTGCCGCTTCCAATAAATTATTGAAATTGCTGGAAGAACCTACGGACAGAACGGTTTTCATCTTGCTTTCAGAAAACGAAGAAGATATAATCCAAACCATTCGTTCTCGATGTCAGGTATTACATTTTAATGGTTTGAGCGAAAAAGTTATTTCCGAAGCCTTAATTTCGAGAGAAAATATAGAATCTAAAACGGCTATAAAAATAGCGCATCAAGCACAAGGAAATTATAACAAAGCATTGCAATTATTGCAACCGGACAGCGAATCTGTTTTTTTCGAAAAGTGGTTCGTTGATTGGGTTCGCGCCGCTTTTAGAGCCAAAGGAAATGCGGCAGCAATTCAGGACCTGATTCTATGGAGCGAGCAAATTGCCAGTTTAGGAAGAGAGACCCAAAAGAAATTTTTACACTTTTGCATCGATATGTTCCGTCAGGCACTGCTGTTGAACTATCAAACGGCAAGCTTAGTTTACATAGAGCCGCAAGTGGAGAAATTCAAACTGGAAAATTTTGCGCCTTTTGTAAACGGCAACAATATAAATGATATTTTTAAAGAACTTTCGGATGCGATGTATCATATTGAACGCAATGGAAATGCTAAAATTATTTTAACTGATTTATCTATAAAACTCACTCGTTTAATTCACAAAAAATAAAAACATGAACAACATTACTTCCATTTTAATTTTGATTTTTCTGGCTATCACTTTCCTGCAATCTGGTTACGACAAGCTGTTTTACTGGAAAGATAATGTTGAATGGTTAAAAGGTCATTTCGCTAAAACACAATTAAGAAATCAGGTACCGCTGGCTTTACTGAATATTTTAATTTTAGAATTAATCTCCGGTATTTTATGCGTTGTTGGCTGCATCGAATTATTTATAAACAATGGAAGAATATTTGGTTTTTACGGAGCCGTTTTCTCTTGCATCACTTTATTAATGTTGCTTTTCGGACAAAGATTAGCCAAAGATTATGATGGCGCCAGAACGATTGTTATCTATTTTATACCAGCTATATTGGCCGTTTATTGGTTAAACTAAAAAACAACAATTATTTAAAAAACAACAATTATTTTACACAAAAAAATGACTCCAAAACATCCTTCAGAATCCCTGACAATATTAACCGATTTGGTTTTACCGAGCGAAACCAATCCTTTGAACAATCTTTTTGGTGGCGAATTGTTAGCCAGAATGGATCGCGCAGCGAGTATTGCAGCCGGAAGACATTCTCGAAGAATAACCGTGACCGCATCTGTAAATCATGTGGCCTTTAACAGAGCTATTCCACTGGGAAGTGTCGTAAATGTTGAGGCTAAAGTCTCCAGATCTTTCAGAAGTTCAATGGAAATATTTATTGATGTTTGGGTAGAAGACAGGCAATCTGGAAACCGTACCAAAGCCAATGAGGCCATTTATACTTTTGTAGCTGTTGATGAAAGCGGAAGACCTGTAGAAGTCCCACAAATAATTCCAGAAACAGAACTGGAAAAACAACGCTTTGATGCTGCATTAAGACGCAAACAACTCAGTTTAGTTTTAGCTGGAAAAATGAACCCTCACGACGCGACTGAATTGAAGGCGTTGTTCCAGTAACAAGCATAATTAACTTGTTTTGTTTTTATTAAATTTAGATTTGAAAATATTCTTGAAAGAGAAAAATTTACATTAAAAAAAGAAGTATTTTTACGAAAATAAATGTTCTTATATAAACGAAATTTTCAGGATAATTATTCATTCTGTCAGTTTCTTACAGTTATAAAATAATACAAATAGATGAAAGAAAAGGTAAAAGAGAAGATGAGTACAGAGAAAGAATCCAAATTAAAAGCGCTACAACTTACGCTTGACAAACTAGACAAAACTTACGGAAAAGGAACCGTAATGAAAATGGGAGATAAAGCCATTGAGGAAGTAGAAACTATTTCATCAGGGTCTTTAGGGATTGATTTGGCATTAGGTGTCGGAGGTTATCCAAGAGGAAGAATTATTGAAATATATGGTCCTGAATCATCTGGAAAAACAACTTTGACGCTGCATGCAATTGCTGAGGCTCAAAAAGCCGGTGGAATCGCTGCTTTTATTGATGCAGAACATGCTTTCGATAGAAATTACGCAGAGAAATTAGGTGTAGATATCGAAAATTTAATCATATCGCAACCAGATAATGGGGAACAAGCACTGGAAATTGCTGAAAACCTGATCCGTTCAGGAGCAATTGACATTGTTGTAATTGACTCGGTAGCAGCTTTGACTCCAAAAAGTGAAATCGAAGGAGAAATGGGAGATTCTAAAATGGGTCTTCATGCACGTTTGATGTCTCAAGCATTGCGTAAATTAACTGGGACAATCAGCAAAACGCATTGTACCGTTTTCTTTATTAACCAGTTAAGAGAGAAGATTGGAGTAATGTTTGGTAATCCAGAAACAACAACAGGAGGAAACGCATTGAAGTTTTATGCTTCGGTTCGTTTAGACATCCGTCGTTCTACTCAAATAAAAGATGGTGATAATGTACTTGGAAACAGAACCAAAGTAAAAGTGGTGAAAAACAAAGTCGCTCCGCCTTTTAAAATTGCTGAATTTGACATTATGTACGGTGAAGGAATTTCAAAAACAGGAGAAATTTTGGATTTAGCAGTAGAATTTGAAATCATCAAAAAAGCGGGATCCTGGTTCAGTTATGGTGACACCAAATTAGGTCAGGGCCGTGACGCTGTTAAGTCTTTAATAAAAGACAATCCAGAATTAGCCGATGAATTAGAAGAAAAAATCAAAGCCAGAATAAAAGAATTGGCAGAGGCATAAAAACTAAAAACCCGAAAAATTTCGGGTTTTTTCATTTTCTCACGCAACCTTTTTCAAAAAATTTTATCTCTTAAGAAACAGCCTCAATCTTATTTGGAGAAGCTGAATAGTATAAATTTAAAAAATGAAGAAAATGAAGAGATTTGCCCTGTTTATTCTGTTGATTACAACCCTGACAGGATGTGCCCTTGACGATGACAATCGAGATTCCTACACCTATGAAGTACTCCCCGTGGATAGTTATACCCTGCCAGAAAAATTTACATTGGGAAATACGTATGAAATAAAATTAAAATACACAAAACCTACTGCATGTCATTTATTTCAAGGTATTTACTACAGTAAAGACCTCAATACAAGAACCATAGCGATTCAGACCGCTGTAAACAACAATCAAGTTTGTACGCAATCAATCCCGGTGCCATCGGAGGTTTCTTTTAATTTTTATGTAACCAATACCGGTTCTTATATTTTCAAATTTTACAAAGGAAAAGATGCCGCCGGTACAGACCTTTTTGAATCAGTAGAAATTCCTGTAGTCAACTAACAAATAGAATAAATTCTGTGGG
The DNA here is from genome assembly GCF_048286715.1 of Flavobacterium kochi. Taxonomy (NCBI): domain Bacteria; kingdom Pseudomonadati; phylum Bacteroidota; class Flavobacteriia; order Flavobacteriales; family Flavobacteriaceae; genus Flavobacterium; species Flavobacterium kochi. The sequence goes on along the minus strand of NZ_JBLVPW010000035.1, from coordinate 20,158 downwards.
ATTAGATCAAATAATTAATGATTGTAAAAAAAATTACCCCAAAGCTCAGGAACAATTGTATCAATTGTTTTCTAAAAAATTTTTTGGGGTATGCTTGAAGTATTCCTCTAATTATGCGGATGCCCAAGACAATTTACAAGATGGTTTTTTAATTATTTTCAGAAAAATAGAACAGTTTAGTGGCAAAGGGTCTTTTGAAGGCTGGGCCAAAAGAATAATGATAAACAATGCACTCCAAAAATACAAAGGTGTTCGTTATATGGAGGTTATCAATGAAAACATTCCTGAAGAAGATGTTGAAATTGATGATGAGAACATTCCAATTGAATATTTAATGCGAATCATTCAAGAATTACCCGATCAATATAGATTAGTCTTCAGTCTCTACGTTCTCGATGGATATTCTCATAAAGAGGTAGCAGAAATGCTTAAAATAACAACAGGAACCACAAAATCCAATCTTGCCAGAGCAAGGTTTATTTTAAAAGAGAAAATTGAAGTATATACAAGAATTGAAATAAAGTCATTGGCAAAATGAACGATAAAAAAAACATAGACCGACTGTTTCAAGAAAGATTCAAAGATTTTGAAGCAGAACCAGACAATCAGGTTTGGATAAATATCGAAGCGGCTTTAAATGAGAAGGAAAAAGAACGAAAAGTAATTCCTTTTTGGATGAAGTTTTCAGGAATTGCTGCTGCTTTTATTCTGAGTTTATTCGCCTTGAACATGATTTTCAAAACGAATACTGAAATTAAAAACAGCATCGTTTTAGACACTAAGACTTTGGAAAAATCCGATCAAAAGGAGTCCATTCGAAATAAAATTCAAAAAGAGAGCAACCCAATCGAGATAAAAAACAGTCGACAAGTAGTAATAACTAACCCAAAAACCGTTAGAAACCATGAAAAAGAAATTACAACTTTTACTCCATCAAAAGCCATTCCTAACAAAAAGAAAAATCAAGATAATACTAACCTTTATTTCTCAAAAAATCATTCACCGATAAACCAATTGGCGACTGGTAAAGACGTCATTGCCAACAGCTCATTAATTAGAGGTAAAAACAGTGCGCCAAATCCAAACTCGTTGGAGAAGATTCAAAATCAAACGCTGGAAAAAAAGACACTCCAAGGGAAAGAAGCGTCTAAAATTGCTGCAACAGCACCTGATACGCAGCCTTCAATTACTGCTGAATCTCCAAACGAATTAGAGGATATTCTAAAAAAGAAAGCCGCCGAAAAACAAACTGTGGTTCTTAATAACAAAAACAAATGGCAAATTGTTCCTAACGTAGCCGCAGTATATCTCAATCCAAATTCGGGTGGATCGGCTATCGATTCTCAATTCTCAGAAAATCAAAAAACGGCCGATAACAGCCTAAGTTTTGGTATTGGGGTAAATTATGCTGTTTCCAAAAAAATTGCCTTACGAACAGGAATTAACAAGCTCACACTGGGATATAACACCCATGACGTGGTTTATTCATCTAGTTTATCAAACAATAATTTAGCGAATGTCAGCTATTCCTCCAATGCATCAATTGAGATTAAAAACAAATCTGCCCTTAATACACTGGTAACTTTTGAAAAAGACCTTCAAAAAACAAATACCGGCTCACTTAATCAAAAAATGGGCTATTACGAAGTGCCATTGGAACTTTCGTATGCTGTTTTAGACAAGAAATTTGGCATTACTATTATTGGAGGAATAAGTACATTATTTCTAAATCAGAATAAAATATCATTAGTATCCTCAGACACTAATGTGAAATTAGGAGAAGCGAAAAATCTGAACGAAATCCATTTTAGTACCAATGCGGGATTGGGATTTAAATACCAGTTAGTGAAATCATTTCAAATTAATTTTGAGCCTATGGTTAAGTATCAATTGAATACCTATTCCAAAAACTCTGGAGATTATAAGCCTGTTTTTATTGGATTGTATTCCGGGATTATTTATAATTTTTAATGGAATGGAAAGCAATTAATTGGGTGTAAATTATTTCCCATACTGTCTCCCGAATTTCTTTTCGGTCCACTGCCATTTTATCTAAAGTTTCCACATTTGGGTGAATTTTCACACGCATAAGTCCAGGACTTCCACTGAAAAAGGTATACGAAAATCTTTTTTTATTGTCTGCCAAAGTAATCGGTACAATCGGGATTTTATGTTCTATTGCTAATCTAAAAGCACCATCTTTAAAGGTATCCAATATAACGGATTCATTATCTGGGACTCCGCCTTCAGGAAAAATACAAATACTTAATCCTTGATTTATCCTCTTTTGTGCCCGATTAAAAACTTCCATTCTGCTTTTAGAACAATTTCTGTCTACCAAAATACAGGTTCTTTTGTAGAAAAATCCAAATAAAGGAATTTTTGACAATTCTTTTTTACCTACAAAAACAAAGGGATTTTTAATTGTGGCAAGCATCAGCATAATATCAGCCATAGAAGTATGATTGGCAACAATCATATAGCTTTTATGAGATTCAAGTTCTTGATTTTTATCTATTTTATAATAAAACCCCATTCCAAAAAGAATGAATTTTGCCCAAATACGGGCCATCTTAAAAAAGTAAGGATACCCCCTTTCAGTCAAGATTGATAACACCAGTAAAGGAAACATTACAAGTATGGGAATAGCCATTAAAACATAAAACCATACACGCCAAAATGTCCAAAAAATAATTTTCACTGCTCTCATAAGGTCAAAAATAAGGAATCAAATGTTAATATTATTAAAAGAATTAAATTTGAAAACTATTTAGTACAACAAAAAACTTACGAAACCTTGTGAACTTTGCCAAAATCTTTGCGAACTTTGCGACCAAGAAAAAAATCATAATGGCAAAAATACTTACTGGCGTTCAAAGTACCGGAACTCCGCATTTAGGAAACTTACTTGGCGCAATCATTCCCGCAATAGCATTATCCGATAATCCGGAAAATGAATCCTTTCTTTTTATAGCTGATTTACACTCCATAACGCAAATAAAAAACGGTGAAACCTTACGAACCAACACCTATAGTACTGCAGCTGCATGGCTGGCCTGTGGTTTGAATGTCGACAAAGTAGTTTTCTACAGACAATCCGATGTTCCACAAACAGCAGAATTATCCTGGTACTTAAGTTGTTTTTTTCCTTTTCAACGCTTGACCCTGGCCCATTCTTTCAAAGACAAAGCAGACCGACTCGAAGATGTAAATGCTGGGTTGTTTTCGTATCCGATGTTGATGGCTGCTGACATTTTATTATACGATGCCGAGTTCGTTCCGGTAGGAAAAGACCAATTGCAGCACCTCGAAATCACCCGTGATGTAGCTTCTCGATTTAATCACCAGATGGGAGAAACGTTCGTGATTCCCGAAGCCAAAATACAACAAGACAGCATGCTCATTCCTGGTACCAATGGTGGTAAAATGAGTAAATCAGCAAATAACATTATTAATATTTTTCTGGACGACAAATCTTTGCGCAAGCAAGTGATGAGCATTGAAACGGATAGTACACCACTGGAAGAACCAAAAAATCCAGACACTTGTAATGCTTTTGCCATTTATAAATTATTAGCAAATGAAGACCAATTAGCCGCTATGAGAGCCAATTATTTAGGTGGAAACTATGGTTACGGTCACGCCAAACAAGCCTTATTTGAATTAATAACGGAGACATTCAAAACCGAAAGAGAAAAATACAATTACTACATGAACAACCTTCCTGAAGTAGATGCATTACTCAAAAAAGGAGCCGAAAAAGCAACAATTGTAGCCAATGGTGTTTTGAGCAGAGTAAGGCAAAAATTGGGGTTTGAGTAAATCTACCCAAAAGTTATCTGTCTCATTCTAAATACAATAAAAAAACATCAATTGGCAAAAAGCTATCTAAAAGACAAATAAACACCATTATCAAGGTATTAAAGCCTTATGATCCAAAAAGAATTGGGTTGTTGGGTTCTGTGGCAAGAAGTGAAGAAACACCTTAAAAACATTTTCAGCTTAGAACACCTACTTGTATAAATTGGGAAAAATAATAATCACTCGTTCTTTATGTTGTTGCTAAACGGTAATTATTGTTTTTGTACTGGTTTTATTTCTTGTCTATGTCCCAATTCAAAATTTAGCCATACTGTCAGCTACCCTTATTACGCATTATACCCCCAATAAAATAAATCATGCTGTTTCATGCTAATCATTTGTCAGTGAAATGTATAAAACATAAAGCGGATTGTTAATAAAAATTGTGAATAAAATTTTGATAACTATTTTCGTTGTATAACTTTGTAAGTATGAAAATCGAACTCTACATCGCGCAGCTTTTATACCGTTATCAATGTGTAACCGTTCCGGGTTTCGGAGCTTTTCTGACAGAAATTCAATCGGCTCAGTTGAATGAAAGCACCAATACATTTTCTCCACCAAAAAAAATGATTTCTTTCAATGCTAATCTAAAAAATAATGATGGGTTATTAGCCAATCACATTGCATTAGCTGAAAAGACATCTTATGAATATGCTGTAAGTGCTGTTCAATACGAGGTTTTTAACTGGAAAAAAGTATTACAGGAAAATGGTCTTTTTTCTATAAAAAACATTGGTGATCTTTGTTTGAATGCCGATAATAATTTGGTTTTCACTCCTTACGATCAAACCAATTATTTGGCAAGTTCTTTTGGTTTAGCGCCTTTTGTTTCACCACTTGTAAAAAGAGAACTCTTTGAAAAAGAATTGGAAGCAATTGAAGAAAAAGCACCAATTCTATTGGTTCCTGAAACAAGAACTGCAAATCCGTATTTAAAATATGCCGCTATTTTTGTATTAGGATTAAGCCTAGCAGGAAGTGTTGGCTATTCTATTTACCAAAATCAAATTGCCACAGAAACGATACTTGTTGAAACTGCCGTACAAAAACAAGTACAAAATAAAATTCAGGAAGCTACCTTTTTCATCAAAAGTCCTGTTCCAGCTGTAACGCTATCCGTTAAATCAGCTAAGGAAGCAAAAATGTCGTATCATATTATGGCTGGCGTTTATAGAGAAGAAAAAAATGCACAAAAGACATTTAATCAATTAATCCATTTAGGTTACAAAGCCCGTCGCATTGCACCTAACAAACATGGATTATTTCCGGTACTTTACGGAAGCTTTGCTACAATTGCAGAAGCAGAAAAGGCAAAACAAGAAATTCAGAAAAAGCACAATCCAGAAGCTTGGATATTGATTGAATCACTATAATAAAGGCAGAAATTAATACGCTTTTATTTTTAAAATAATTTAAAATTATATGATTCTTAATAGTTAATTATTTTTTAATTAATTTTACATCAATAAGTTAAGATTTAAAAAATGAAACTCACTGCAAATCAAATTAATTTAATCAAGGATTTTTTTTCAAGACAACCCGTTTTGAAAGCTTATTTATTTGGCTCCTATTCAAGAGGAGAAGAAAATGAGAATAGTGATCTTGATGTACTAGTTGAACTTGATTACACAAAACCAATTGGATTAGAATTTATTCAAATGCAAATAGATTTGCAAAAATTACTTTCCAAAAAAGTAGATTTAGTTTCTGCAAGAGGATTGTCAAAATATATAAAACCTATTCTTGACAAAGAAAAAAAACTAATTTATGCACAATAGATTGGGAAATAAGATTCGACTTCCTCATATCATTGATGCAATAACTGAAATCAAATATCTCGGATTACAGAAAAAGCAATATGCTTGCGCTCCCAATCTAATTCAAACTCGCTTTAAACATTTTCAGTTCGTCCCAAGTAAACTTCTCGCCTACTTGTTCCTTCAGATTATTTAAAGATTCTTCTTTATAGCCTCTAAAAGCTACCGCCAGCTGCTGCAGCTTATCTTCTGGTAAAACATCCTTAATTGCAATGGTTCTGGCTTGAATAAGCCGTATTAAATGCCCATCGATAGTTTGTATCGTTAGTTTTCTAATCGCGGCAATTTCGGCTACTGTGTTTTTCTGTAGCCACAATTCATACGTTTCTTCCACAGTAGATTTTTTAAGTGCTTTTATATCTGATTTCTTTTTTGAAGTATAGCGTTCTATATCTCTTTCATCGGCAATCAAAGTGATATTTACTTTCTTGAATTGATTTTGAATCGCTTCTCTTTTTCGGCTGATGTATTTTTTAATCTCTTCTGAGGTTAATTTCTCTTTCGAAATGGTTTCGCCCGAAACAACTGTTTCTATCAATAATTTGGCTTTCATTAACCGCAACACCGCTTTGGTTTGCAGTTCTTCCAGAACAATTAATTCATCATAAAAAGCTTTTACTTTTTTAATGCGCTTTACCTCTTCCAGCTTCCAAAGGATTTCAAAAACCAAATCATCCATTGGTTTAAAAAAATAACTGAATGCTGCTTGTATCCTCTCTGAAATATGGTTTAAATCAGCGGTTTCCTGGCAAAACAGTTTGTTCAATTGTGCCATGAATTTTTTGGATGGATCCAAAAGCTGTTCCATGACTTCCGTTTGCTTTTTGGCCCAAACGGCATGTTTTGATTTTTCAGAACTTTCTGATTTTTCTGTATAACTGAATTTATGATTACGCCATTCTTGGGCCAAATCATTCCAATCAAAGCTGTTAATCAGATCCTTATGAATGAAGTTTTTGGTTTCAAAGTGCAAGGCATTTTCTAAAAACGAATCCGAAGCTTTGTTTAGTGAATAATCCATCACATCCTGATCATTAGAAATCCCATTCATACGTAGCGGAGAAAGCAAAATAAGCCCTTTTAACGAACGCAAACGAGATAATGCCACATATGCCTGTCCAGGGAGAAAAACCTGCGAAACGTCGAGCGCAGCTTTGTCAAAAGTCAAACCTTGGCTTTTATGAACCGTTATCGCCCATGCTAATTTTATAGGATAATGAACAAAAGTCCCCAATACTTCCTCCTCTATCTCCTTAGTCATTTCGTCGACCTTGTAGCGAATGTTTTGCCATTCGTATTTTTCGACTTCTATAGTTTTATTTTCTTCAGGAAAATGAACTACGATTTCATAATTTGAAAGGGACTTTATAATTCCCATTTTTCCGTTGAAATAGTTTTTATCCAGGGATAAATCATTTTTAACAAACATGATTTGTGCACCCACCTTAAGCTGTAACTGTTCTTCAACTGGGAAAATTTTATCTGGAAAGTCTCCCACAATTTCAGGTTTATAAACGACCAACTTCCCTTCTAAATCTTCCAGGGCCTGAGCATTCATGGCGTCCGCTTTGGCATTATGCGTGGTTAAAGTGATGTACCCTTTATTGGCTTTTAAATCAAAATCCGGTTTTACATATTGATTTAACGTTTGAATATCTTCTTGAGAGATCTGGTTGTTACGCAGGTTGTTCAAAACAGCAATAAAAGTATCATCCGTCTGTCGGAAAATTTTAGACAATTCAATATATAATGGTGGATTTTGCTGAACCACATGCGAATGAAAAAAGAATTTTCCTTTGTAATAGCTTCTCAACGTGTTCCATTCTTCATCCCGGATTACTGGTGGCAATTGTAATAAATCCCCAATAAATAACACCTGAACTCCACCAAAAGGACTACTTTTTTTACGGACGGTTTGCATCATATAATCCATTGCATCCAATAAATCTGCCCGAAGCATACTGACTTCATCTATAATCAACAATTCCATATTCCGAATCACCGATTTCTTCAAACCACTCATTTTGAAATGCCTGCGCAAAGTAGCCTTGGTTTCAAATTTAGTGCTTTCGGAAAATTGAGGTGATGAATTGTCTGGAATAAATCCTCCAAACGGCAACTGAAACATCGAGTGAATCGTTACTCCACCTGCATTTAATGCGGCAATTCCGGTAGGCGCAACAACAACAGTATTCTTGTGCGTGGTTTCGATAATTTTCCGTAAAAGGGTGGTCTTTCCAGTTCCTGCTTTTCCGGTTAAAAAAACAGAGCGGTGGGTTTGATTAATGAATCGTAAAGTGTAGGCAGCGGCTTCAGAAATTGTTTGCATTTTGAGAATATAAAAAGAGCTAAATTATTGAAAATAGGATTAATATTTTAATTTTACTATACCTTTTTTATTATGATTCCAACCTTTAGATTTATAAAGATTTTGGCTGAGTGCGCTTCAAAAAAAATGCCTTCTGTCTAAATTTTAGACGAAGGCATTCATTTGAATTAATATAAAAATTACTTTTTAACTTCTGCTTTTTCTTCTTTTGGCGCTGCAGATTTGTATTTGTCATTCAATTCTTTGATGATCTCTTTTGTAATATCGTATTTGTCTTCAGCATACAAGATTGAAGCTGCGTCGCCTGTACCAAATATGTAAGAGTATCCTTTTTCTTTACCGTAAGCTTTGATGAATTTTTTCACACCGCTTACCAAAGAATCCATTTCTTTTCCGCTTTCTTGTTGCAATTGTTGAGACAAAGCCTGTTGCGCGTAACCTAATTGTTGCTCTCTTTTTTGCAATTCCGCACCTTTTTGTTGTGCCCAAGCTTGACCATTAGCTTGCGCCTGTGCCTGAAAACCTGCAGCTTCTTGTTTGAAACGATTAATTTCAGCTTCCAACTGTCTTCCTTTTTCTTCTGATTTTGCTTTATATTTTGCTTCAAGATCTTTAGCTTCTGTATATTCTTTCATTAACACTGAAGTATCTACGTAAGCTGTTTTTACTTCCTTAACTTCTGCTACTGGTTTGTTACAAGATACAAGTGAAATTGAAAGTGCGATAATTACTAATGCTTTTTTCATTTTGGTGAATTTCTAGTTTTAAGAATTGGTGACAAAAATATAAAAAAATAGGTTGCATCGACATAAAGTTTAAAAAATGCAAAAAATTTATGATATAAGATTTTATTATTGTGATTACTGAATGCATAATTTATGACTATTAAAAACAGGCTTCATATCTTTTAAATAAACCAATTTATCTGAACATCCGACAAAGACTTTGGATTACCTGAAAAAACACGCTTAAATACGCTTAAAATCAATTTTACTTGTTTTTCAGGATGTAAATATGCGAAGAATACTCAAAATCACTCGCGGCTTCCCAATTGGACTGTAATCCGATAAAAAATGCTTTGATGAAATTCATTTTGCCCGTTTTGTATTTTTCGGAAAGCAAGCTCACATAAAACGAATCAAACTTCATAGGAAGTATTTTTATCAATTTCATTTGTTCTTTTTCAAAAATCATTTTTATTGCTTTTTTAGAAAAATGCCAAAAATGAATCGGCACATCATAAGCTGCCCAAAATTTCCCGTAATATTTCGCGTCGAAAGATTTAAAATTTGGAACTGCTATTATTAAAGTTCCGTTTGGTTTTAACAATCGTTTTAATTCTTTTAGTTGTTCATTTAAATCAGGAACGTGTTCTAAAACATGCCACATTGAGATAACGTCAAAAGAATAGCTTTGTAATTCGCTAGTTTCTTCAACAAACGAAACTCCTTTGTGTTTTGCAATGATTTTGGCTTTATCACTTGGCTCCACTCCTATCGTATGCCAACCGTTTTCTTTGGCCACCGATAAAAAATCTCCTGTTCCTGCACCAATGTCCAAAACACTACCCTTACTGGGTTGAAGTGAATTAATTAAATTCAGTTTGTTTTTCAGTGCTATGTTTTTTACGAAATGATATGCTTTTTCAAACAAGGAACGCTTACTGTCTGTGTGAGAAATGTAATCCACACTTTCGTAATACTTCCCTAAATTTTCTAAACTGGGTTGCGGATAAGTGATTAACATATCCAACTCTTCGTCATGATATAAATCAAATGTTTCTTTAGAAACGGAATAATCTTTAACGGTTAAAAAATGCTTTTTGTTTGAAATGTCCATTAATTAATGTTTCTTTTAAATTTTGTTTTTAAACCAAACCCCGAAAGTATTCTTTGACACTTTCAGGGCACTAATTATTTACTTTGTCATTATTCAGTTATATCGGGGCTTCACACAGTAGTTTCACGTGGAACAATTAATTTTAAACGGGCTTAAATATAAAAAACTAAATCCTCCTCCATCTAAAATCTTTATCTTCCCATATAAATTAGCAACACCGAAACATCACTTGGTGAAACACCACTAATCCGTGATGCTTGAGAAATGGTTACCGGGCGAATCTTACTTAATTTTTGCTTTGCTTCAATTGACATCGATTTGATTTTATTATAATCAAAATTCTCCGGGATTTTCACATCTTCCAATCTAGTCAATTTATCGGCATTGTTTCTTTCTTTTTCTATATAACCCGAATACTTCACTTGAATTTCGGCTTGTTCCAGAATTTCCTGATCCAAATCATTGTCCGCAACATAAGTCACCACTTTCTCGAACTTCATTATATCTTCCAAATCGATTTGGGGACGGGAAAAAACTTTGAACATTTTATCACCTTGCGTTATAGCTGCGGTACCTTTTGATTCCAAAATAGGATTGGCTTCAGCAATCGAAACACTAGTTTCTTTAAAGAAGGCCACCATCTTTTCAGATTCATTTAATTTATGCTCCATTCTGCGCAAACGCGCTTCAGAAGCCAAACCAATTTCATGCGACATAGGCGTTAATCTAAAATCAGCATTGTCCTGACGAAGTAACGTTCTATATTCCGCTCGAGAGGTAAACATTCGATACGGCTCTTCAGTTCCTTTAGTTATTAAATCATCGATTAAAACTCCAATGTAGGCTTCGTCTCTTTTTAAAATTAACGGCGCTTTTTCATGCACTTTTAAATGCGCATTTATTCCAGCCATCAATCCTTGAGATGCTGCTTCTTCATATCCGGTTGTTCCATTTATTTGTCCGGCAAAATACAATCCTTCAACAAGCTTTGTTTCCAAAGTGTGTTTCAATTGTGTCGGAGGAAAATAATCATATTCGATTGCATAACCCGGACGGAAAAATTTCACGTTTTCAAATCCTACAACAGAACGCAACGCTTTGAATTGAACATCCTCAGGCAACGAAGTCGAAAAACCATTTACATAAACCTCACAAGTATTCCAACCTTCTGGCTCAACAAACAATTGATGCCTTTCTTTATCAGCAAAACGATTAATTTTATCTTCAATTGATGGACAATATCTTGGTCCAAGACTTTTTATTCTACCATTAAACATCGGAGAACGATCAAAACCTTCTCTCAAAATATCGTGAACTTCAAGAGATGTATATGTCATGTGACACGATTTTTGAATAACCAATGGTGACGTTACATCCGAATAAGAAAACTTATCTGGTTTAGCATCTCCTTTTTCTTCGTTCATTTTAGAATAATCCAACGATCTTCCATCCACCCTTGGAGGCGTTCCTGTTTTCATTCTTCCTGCCTGAAAACCTGCATTCACTAAATCTTCGGTAATTCCATAAGCGGCACTTTCGCCTGCTCTTCCACCACCAAATTGTTTTTCACCAATATGAATCAAACCGTTTAGAAAAGTTCCATTAGTCAACACAACCGATTTAGATCGAATCTCCACCCCTAACGAAGTGCGAATTCCTTTTATTTTTCCATTTTCAATAATCAAACCTTTGACCATTTCCTGATAAAAATCAAGATTTGGGGTCCCTTCCAACATCATCCTCCATTCCTCAGCAAATCGCATACGGTCACTTTGAACACGCGGCGACCACATCGCAGGTCCTTTGGACTTGTTCAGCATCTTGAACTGAATAGCAGTTCTGTCTGAAACTATCCCAGAATACCCACCCAACGCATCAATCTCGCGCACAATTTGTCCTTTAGCAATTCCGCCCATCGCGGGGTTACATGACATCTGAGCAATATTCTGCAAACTCATTGTTACCAATAAAGTTTTAGAACCCAAATTTGCAGCAGCGGCCGCAGCCTCTGAACCTGCATGTCCTGCTCCAACAACTATCACATCATACTCATCTAGAAACATCTTTTTCTGTAATTTAACCCTTCTGTTGAATTCCGGGTTGTAATTTTGAAATCTATTTTTTTTTATTTTGTTTCACGTGAAACATTGTATTGTAAATTCTGCCAATTATAAAAATGTTTCACGTGAAACACTTCGGCCTGGATACTAAAACGAAATTACTGTTCCACGTGGAACAGTGCTAATTTTTCGTCTTCTTTACTGCGCATTAAAAGCTCATCTGATTCTCCTTTATCTTTATATCCGCAGTAGTGCAAGACTCCATGAACCAAAACACGTTTTAATTCATCTTCAAAAGAAACATTGAAATCAGCAGCGTTATCCTTTACTCTCTCGATAGATACAAAAACATCACCACTTAACTCATTCCCCATCGTATAGTCGAAACTAATAATATCTGTTAAGGTGTCGTGATTGAGGTATTCTAAATTGATTTTATGCAAATACTCATCATCGCAAAAGATATAGTTTATCTCACCCTCTTTCTTGTTTTCTGAAGTAATAACATTAGACAACCACAAAGCAATTGCCTCTTCATTATCTAAATTAAAATCGGTTTCGTAATTAAAATTGATCATTTCTTGTTAAAATATTCTTGAACCTTTTGATTAAAATTCGAGCGCAAAGGTAAGGATTGTCTATTTAATATTTCTATGCTATTCAAATAATCTAATAAAGCAGCTGGCAGCGCATTAGACGGATTACTAAACTCCTTCTTATTGGTTTCCGATTGACGTTTATTTTCTTCTCCTTGTTGTTGTAAGGCGGTATTCAATTTTAATAATTCCTGCTTCAGATTTAGAATCTTTTGAAGCGTTTCGTTTTTAAATCCTTTGTTTAACAACTGCTTTTCAATTTGCTTCATTTGCTCCACAGCACTTTTTCCATTACCACCCAAACCTTGCTTGTTAAGTTCATTTTCCAAAGCTTCTCTCAACTGCCGCTGCTCTTTATATATTTCCATTATTTCTTCCGCATCACCTTCACCTCCATCGCCCCGCGAACCCCCATCTTTAACAGATTTTCCTTCTTTACCGTCCTTACCATCTTCACCTGGTTTTAGACCTTTTTTAATTCCCTCTTTCATCTTGTCTCCCAAGCCCTCTTGCTTTTTTATAATATCCGGTAATTGCATGCCTTTTCCTTGACCAGGTTTTGGCTTTCCTGACCCCATACCAGACAATGACATTTGCATCGAATTAAGCATATCACTTAGCATGTCCGCTAACTTATTGGCAGCTGCAATTGAATATTGCTGATGGGATAATCCTTTAGGAACTTGAGCATCGGATAAACTCTCTAACGACTTGTCAATATTGTAATGTACATTGCCAATTTCTTTAGTGATATCTTCGCCAATTTTAGGGTTTCTCAAAGACATAGCAAACAAACTATCATCAACATGTTTGAACTGTTGTTTTAAATCCTGCTGAATTTTAATATTCTTATTATAACCAGGAGAACCTGCCTTATGACCAACAAACTGATTCATTAAATCTTCCTGTGACAAAGAAAATGCCAATAAATTATCCAGAATTTGTCTCAACATAGCAACATCCTCCTGTAGCTCTTCCTTTTCACTTCCCTCCAAAGTCTGTGCCATTTTTGCTGCCATTTCCTTCATCTTTTTGGAAGCACTTTTTTGATTTGGCTTAGCCTTCGCCTTATTGTCTTTCTTCAATTCATCAGCAGCTTTCTTTAAATCTTCATCAATACTTTTCTCCTTGGCAGCATCGTTAGGAAGATCCATTGGCGATTTTAATTCCTTATTTTCCTTTTCTAAATCTTTTAACTCCTCTTGAATTTTATCAAATTCTAAATTGATATCTTCTTGCTTCTCTAATTGGTTTTCTTTTTCTTCTTCCGATAATTTGCTTTGCTTTTCAGAAAGTTTATCCAATTTACCACCTAGTTGTTCCGCTTTTTTTTCAACATAATACTTCTTAGTGAGCTCCACTAATTGTTCTAAATTTTTAGTTTGATTTTTACTGTTTTGTTTAAATTTATCTAATTTAGAAAACAACTCTTCACTTTTAATTTTATCGTTCAGCTCTTTTAATTCATCCAGTAGTTTTTTATTTTTCTCCAAATCTTTATCAGCCTTGTCCATTCTTTTTTGTAACTCCTCTTTTAATTCATCCTTTTTATCGGTCTTGAATGTATCCAAATTATCTTTCATTTTTTCCGCAAACTGTTTCATCATTTCATCCTGTTGCTTTTGGCGTTTGATAAAATCATTTACTTTCTGTTGCTCTTTGAATTCAAGATTGTCTTTTTCTTTTCCCGTTTTTTGCAATTTTTCAATTTCAGCAATTTGCTTGTCCTGGTTTTTCAAAGACTTTTCTAAGCCATTAATATTATCATTTTGTAGTTGCAAAATTTCATCTTCTTTCTCTTCATCGGTGGCAACGCGATTAGAGAAAACGGAAGACTTTGTACTCTTAAAATGATGAATGCCATCATTGTCATACACTTCAAAATAATAGTCATACTGCACTCCTTGTTCTACTGGAAGATTACTCGGGAACGAAAATACAAACTGATCAACAGCCGCTTTTTTAATAGCTATTGTTCCACGTTTTGCAGTCTGCGGTTTGTTTCTTTCATAATATACAATCTGAAGTTTATACAATCCATAATCATCGGAGATCTGTCCTAAAACATAGTTCCTCCCTACCTTTAAACTATCTGGAGCATTGCGTGCAGTAATGCTGGGGAACTGATCCCTGATAATTGTAAGCTGATAATTCAGTTTTTCGTAATTTTTTACCGTATTATTTGAAGTAAGAATTTGATAATCTGTGTTTTGAAGTATATTTTTAGATAAAGAAAAGGTGTTTTCTGTTTTCAAAAAGGCAAGAACAGACCTGCCATCAGACCAATCCACTTTTTGTGTTGCCAATGTATTCATTTTCCACGTCACCTGAGTTCCTTCTGGAATAATCGCATTACCGGTTCCTTTAATGTTCTCTGATTTTTTTTTCAAATAAGAAGGAAAGCTCAACTGCATCACGAAATTAGCAATTGACGGAACCATAATCACTTTCAATTCATAATCCGAAGAAGAAACTGCATTACCCTCCACGTGGAACAAAACATCTTCAGAAGGCTTTAGAATTCTAAATTCAAATATTCCTGCTTTCCTATTCTCCATAAAATAACTTTCGCCCGCCATGAAAATCATAACATTCTCAGGAACAATTCTTCCTGCTGCTTTTACTCTAAGTATAAAATCTTTGCCTTGTTCAGTTTGAAGATTCGAATTTAAAACCACAAATTTAAAGGGAGCGGGCGGCAAAAAGGTTGCATTAAAATGCACTACCCTATTCAAACTTTGCGAGATCACATTACTATTGCCGGAAAAATAGAAGAAAGCAAAAAACACAATAGGAATAATTGCTAATGGTAAATATTTCCGGTTTGTATTGAAATTTATTGCATTGCCAAAAGGTATTGGTTGTAATGCGTTGGCTTTTTGTTCAATAGATGCCACAAGCAATTCCGATTTAATTTGATGTTCATTCGGATTCGCTAATTGCAGGAAATTTGTAAGCTTGTCGCTTACTTCCGCGAAATGATTTCCAATAATAGTTGATGCTTGCTTATAATCAATTCCTTTTTGGAGTTTGAATAATTTAAAAATTGGAAATAAAATAAATCGGGATAACAAGTACACTTCGACTGCTATAAAAACCCAAAATAAAACTGTCCTTCCCAATGGTTTAAGCCAGAGAAAATACTCAACAAAAAGCGTAAAAAGAAAATACAACAATCCTAAACCGATAAAGAAAATTATTCCTCGTATCAATTCATTAGTGTAAAACTTTTTGATAAAAGCCTCCAGCTTCTGATAAATAAAATTTTGCGTATCCAAAACTTATACTTTGTTTTTATAACCAATAAAAGTAATAATTTATATGAATAAAGAAATGTTAAAAATCATCAAACTGAATAATCTTACATTATCTCATTTTCAAATAATCCAATTGAGTAATCGAATTTGTATCTTCGCAAAAAATTTACAGCAATGTCTAAACAAGTTCGGGTGCGTTTTGCACCAAGTCCAACTGGACCTTTACATATCGGCGGAGTTCGTACCGCATTATTTAATTATTTATTTGCCAAAAAAAACAACGGTGTTTTCTTCTTAAGAATTGAAGATACCGACCAAAACAGATATGTTCCCGGTGCCGAAGAATATATTATGGAAGCACTAGAATGGTTAGGGATTCCACCAGATGAAACTATTGGAAAAAACGAAAAATTTGGTCCCTATCGTCAAAGCGAAAGAAAACATTTGTACAAACAATATGCTGATCAATTAATCAATTCCGGTAATGCCTATTATGCTTTTGATACCGCAGAAAATTTGGACGCACATAGAAAGCTGGAAGAAGAACAAGGAAAAACATTCATATACAATCACCACAACAGAGAAAAATTAGACACTTCTTTGGTTATTTCTGCTGATGAAACGACAAAAAGAATTGCTGATGGCACTGCCTATGTGATTCGTTTTAAAACTCCAGTGAACGAAACCTTGCATTTGCACGACATCATTCGTGGCGATGTAAAGTTTGACACTAATCTTTTAGATGATAAAGTTTTGTTTAAAAGTGATGGAATGCCAACTTATCATTTGGCAAATATTGTGGATGATCATTTAATGGAAACGTCACATGTAATTCGTGGTGAAGAATGGTTGCCTTCTATGCCATTACATGTTTTATTATACAGAGCATTTAATTGGGAAGCACCGGAATTTGCACATTTACCATTGATTATGAAACCTGTTGGTAACGGAAAATTATCAAAAAGAGACGGTGACAAAATGGGATTTCCAGTATTTCCATTGGATTGGAAAACTCCAGAAGGCGTTTCATCAGGATACAGAGAAAAAGGATTTTTCCCGGAAGCTGTAATCAACTTCCTTACTCTATTAGGTTGGAATGACGGAACGGAAAAAGAATTATATACCCTTGAAGAATTAATTGCTTCATTCGATTTGACCAGAGTTCATAAATCTGGAGCTAAATTTGATCCGGAAAAAAACAAATGGTTCAATCACCAATATTTGGTGAAACAAAAAGATATCGATTTGGCGAAATCCTTTGCTCCTATTGTAGAATCTAAGAATGTTAACCGATATTACTCCTTGCCGGAACTGACGAAGATTGTTTCTTTAATCAAAGAACGCGCTCATTTTGTCTCTGAGTTTTGGGAATTAAGTGATTTCTTTTTTGCCGCTCCAACATCTTATGATGAAAAAGCAAGCAAAAACTGGAAAGAAGAAACACCGACATTAATGCAGGAATTAATCTCTGTTGTAGAAGAAATCACTGATTTCACCTCTATGAATATCGAAACCATTGTAAAAGACTGGATGACGAAAAACGAAATTGGTATGGGTAAAGTAATGCAACCGTTTCGTTTGAGTTTGGTTGGAGCACTAAAAGGACCTCACCTATTTGATATCGTCGAAGTAATTGGAAAAGATGAAACGATTAACAGAATCCAAAAAGCAATAGCTACTTTATAAAAAACAGAAAAGCTCCCAAAAATTTTGGGAGCTTTTTTTATAAATAAAGAATCAGATTCCCGTTTAAAATCCCTGCATTACCTTTGAAATTTACCCCAAAATTTTTACTGTTCAAATTTCCAAGCATATTATTTATCCCATATTGATACGATACATTAAACCGTAAATGACGGACCCCTGCAGTTATTCCTGCCGTAGGATAAAAATTAAATTTAGAAATATCTTCTATGTCTTTTGCTAATAAAGTCGTTCCTGAAATTGTATTATTTTCGCTTTGGCTATCAACTTTCAATTTTCCGCTTACTTGAACCAAAGGCCCAAACTCAACACTCAAATGATTTTCGATAAGTTTATAACTCAGTTGCAATGATATTTGAGCAGAAGCCAGTTTGTAATTTACATCTTCATTTGCTAAAAAAAGGTTCTTTGTAGCTACTGAAAAATTATTTTCGCTGAACTGCATGGCATAAACCATATCCCAATCATTGTAGTAATTTCCCCGCAAGGAAAGTCCTGCATTCCATCCTGTACCAGGTTTAGTCTGGAAATTATTAGTATTCAGCGCAAATTGATTAATACCAAAAGTGATTCCTATTCTGTTAGAATCCCTATAATCATATTGGGCAAAAGCAGTTAAAGAAATCAAAATAAAATACGAACTGATAAATATCTTTTTCATAAAATTAGATTAAACGAAAACAAACCTAAAGATTTTTTGTAATTTAACACTAATTTTTTTAACTAAATTATTCATACTATGGACATTCCGTTGATTATTTTTCTTGTATTCGGGTTATTTATTTTTCTATCCTCCTTTTTCACAGTAAAACAACAATCCTCTGTTATTATTGAACGCTTTGGAAAATTCCTAAGTGTTCGAAATTCTGGATTGCAATTAAAAATTCCTTTGATAGATAGAGTTGCAGGTCGTGTAAATCTAAAAATCCAACAATTAGATGTTATTATCGAAACCAAAACTAAAGACAATGTATTTGTAAAAATGAAAGTTTCGGTTCAGTTTAAAGTAATTCAGGAAAAAGTGTACGATGCCTTTTATAAACTGGAATACCCACACGACCAGATTACTGCTTATGTCTTTGATGTTGTTCGTGCTGAAGTTCCAAAACTGAAATTAGATGACGTTTTTGAAAGAAAAGATGATATTGCAATTGCCGTTAAAAGAGAATTAAATGAAGCCATGACTACCTATGGTTATGACATCATCAATACTTTGGTAACCGACATCGATCCGGATATCCAGGTAAAAAATGCTATGAATAGAATCAATGCTGCCGACAGAGAAAAAACAGCAGCTGAATTTGAAGCAGAGAGTTCCAGA
Source organism: Flavobacterium kochi (assembly GCF_048286715.1). Taxonomy (NCBI): domain Bacteria; kingdom Pseudomonadati; phylum Bacteroidota; class Flavobacteriia; order Flavobacteriales; family Flavobacteriaceae; genus Flavobacterium; species Flavobacterium kochi. The sequence continues at coordinate 1,371 of NZ_JBLVPW010000035.1, read as the reverse complement.
ATCAGAATTGTGGCTAAGGCCAAAGCAGAAGCAGAAAGTAAACGTTTACAAGGACAGGGAATTGCTGATCAAAGACGCGAAATTGCTCGTGGATTAGTAGAAAGTGTAGAAGTTTTAAATCGCGTGGGCATCAATTCTCAAGAAGCTTCTGCATTGATTGTGGTTACGCAACATTATGATACTTTACAGGCCATTGGCGCTGATGCCAATTCAAATTTGATTTTACTACCCAATTCTCCTCAGGCCGGAAGTGACATGCTTAATAATATGGTGGCTTCTTTTAGTGCATCAAATCAAGTGGGTGAAATGATGAAGAAAGCCAATAAGAAGTTGAAACCAAAAACAGATGAACATCATACTGGTTATCAAGCTCCTCCACCGCCAGAAAATCCTGAAACAGAAATCTAAGATTTGAATTATTTAAAGAAAAAGAGGCTAATTGCCTCTTTTTCTTTTTGCTAACCAATTTTTTATAAACGGAACCGCTTTATTCAGTATAAAAGGAATCGCCGTTGACACAATTGTACCATAGGGTAAAGCGGAGCCATAATTACCTATTAAATCGCTTACAATGTGTTGTGGTGTAAAACTCTCTTTTGTTTTTTTAACACCATAAAGCAATTTTTGATAGCTGATTTCTTTTTCAATCTTTAATATTTCCAATTCCCTTTCAATTTGAGCATAGGAAGAATATTTTTTGGTTTCCATAATTTAGTCGTTAAAAAATATTTCTGAAAAACGTTCCATCATTGGTCCTTCAACGATTTTGTCTTTAATTAAAAATAAAAAAGCAGTTGCAATCAGATAAACGCCTCCGATGATTAAAAATCCCAACGGATAGCTATCCAAATACTTTCCAATGCACATAGCAGCCGCTACGGAACAAAATAATAAAACCATGCTAAAACACAAAAAAATCAATGTGAACTTAAGAATCATGGTAGTAGATTTCATTGCTACTTTAAAACCCCATAATTTATAATAAGATACATTGCTTTTTATGAAGGCATGAACCTGTTCTTGAATATCTTCCGTATTTTCTTTTAATTCTTCAAAAGCCATAATTTTATTTTTTTAATACTAATCAGGATAAGTAACCAATATTATTTTTGAAGTTTGGCGTTTTGTTCTTTCAACTCAGCCAATTTTGATTCTAAAAAAGAAATCACGTCCTCTGCTTTATGACTTACATTAGAAATCAAATCTTCGTATGTTTCTTGTAAATCATAATTTTTGCTAAAAGATAATTTATGTGGTTCTTCGCCTAAATTAGTGGATTTGCATTTTTTAGGTATTTCCTAAATAATACACCATTTTTATAAAATTCTCGGGATTTCTATAACCTCTTGCTCTGGATCTTGCTAACTGCAT
>NZ_JBLVPW010000034.1:0-38456 GCF_048286715.1 Flavobacterium kochi | reverse complement strand
AAAACAGTTGCAAAAAGAAAAACGCTTATAACGGATGTTTAAAATCCTGTTACAAGCGTTTTTTTATTGTCTAAAAAACGGCACTAATCAAAATAGGCGATGTTTTTCAGTGGCCTCCATTACTGAAGAGGCTTTTCAATTTATTTAATGTCCCGTCCTGAATAATATCGATACAGATTACTAGACAAAAATATTTAATTAAACACTTGTAAAAACGTTTTCTAACATTTTTGGTATAGAAAATAAACCAAAGCCAACTGTATTGATTAATGGGGTTTTGGCAAACAATTCATTTGCGTTTAATAAAGTTGTGACAGAAAACTGCGCTGTGCTTTGAAAAAAATTACGATTATAAATTTAAAGAGACTTTAAATAATCAATACTTTTTTTCAATGCTATTTCAGGAGTTTGTACCATATCTTGCTCAACGAAGAAATGCTCAACACCATTTTGTTTTGCAGCAGTAAGTATTGTTGGCAAATCCAGTACACCTTCACCACATGAAGTCATGTACTGAAAAAGACTAATCCATTGTGATGCATCGCCACCATCTCCTGCGAATCTTTTTGCTTCTTTCATGTCTTTTATATGCACCATTTTATACCTGTCTTTGTGCTTTTTGAATAATTCAACGGGATCTGCTCCACCGGCTATTGTCCAATAAAGATCCATTTCAAAATAAACCAGGCTAGGGTCAGTTTGGTCAAAAATAATATCTAATGGCATAACGCCATTCACATTGTTTAAACCATAACCATGATTGTGATAGGCAAAACGAATTCCTTCTTTCTTGGCTTCAGCACCAATCGAGTTGAATTTTTCTGCTATTCGTTTATAATCGTCCAAGGTTTTTCTTTCAGCATCCGGAATGGAAGGAAGTACCACATATTTTGCACCAATTAAATTAGCGGCTTCAGCTAATGAGCCCATTTTGGTTGATAATGTGTCCAAATCGGTATGCATGGAAGGAATACTAATGCCATTTGATTTTGCTGCTTTAAAAAAATCAGCAGCAGTTTTGTTAAAGAAGCCACTCCCTTTGAATCCTAGTTGGGGTGTAACAGCATTCCATGAAGCTTTTGCTTTTTCAGTACTGAACTCATAAGGACCAAAACATTCCACTTCTTTGTATCCCATTTTAGCTAACATAGCAAAAGCACCATCAAAGTCATTCTCTAACATTTTTGGTATAGAGAATAACCCCAAGCCTACTTTATTGATTAATGGATTTTTGGCAAACAGTTCATTTGCGTTTACTAAGGATGCTACAGAAAATAGAGCAGTGCTTTGAAGAAATTGACGACGTTTCATAGTAAATGTTTTAGAGTATTAATTTAAAAATAAAAAATAATGGAACTAATTTTAAAAGATTGGATAATCATTTTACACAAAAGTGTACTTTTTTTATAAAAAACTGCCCGAAAATCACTTTTCGGGCAGCCACCATTAACAAACAAACTTAACAAATTATATTAATAACCCGGATTTTGATCTGCAGTTGTTAGCGCTTTATTTTTAGCAATTTCTGATGCAGGAATTGGATATAAATTATTTTTAGAAGTATATCCTTTACTTGATAACTCTGCATTAGCTCTTCCCCATCTAACTAAATCCCAAAAACGCTGTCCTTCAAAAGCTAACTCCAAGAATTTTTCATTTACAATAGCGTTAAACAAATTTGCACCTGTTAAGGTCGAAGACACATCAGCTAATCCAGCTCTGTTTCTAATTTTGTTTAATTCTATTCTTGCATTGGCATCTTGTCCTTCCTTATTATAAGCTTCGGCTGCAAGCAACAATACTTCAGCAAATCTAAATAATCTCAAGTTTGTACCATAATTTGCTTCTACAACACCACCAGCGCTTGTTTCTGAAGCACGTGGAGCATATTTTGTTCTAATACCTCCTTCATAGTCCCAAGGGGTTCCTGCTTTACTTCCACCAAATGAAACAAGTTCTGCTTCACTCATTACTGTAGCTGCTTTACGTTTTACATCTCCCGCAGCATCAAACGCACTTAATATTTTTGCTGTTGGCAAGTTAAAGCCCCATCCATTTTTCAATCCAGTACCCGTCAAATTAAAGTAACCATCACCACGAGGACCCATTAATTGTATAAATATGTTACTTTCTTCACGACCAGCAAGATTTGCAGTAGTAAAAGTGTAACCTTTTGTAGTAATAAAGCCTACTTCGAATAAAGACTCTTTTCCAAATTCTGAATCTTTTAACCAAACTTTTGAAACGTCTGACTCTAAACCATGAGCGGGATTATCTATTACAGCTTTTAAATAAGGAATTGCAGCAAGCGTTTTTCCTTGAAAAACCAAAACTTTCCCTAATAATGCTTGAGCAGTCCCTTTTGAAACTCTAAAATTATTTTTAACCACGCTTTTATCCGGCAAACCAGCAATAGCAACAGCTAAATCAGCTTCTATTTGAGCATAAATTTCTGCTCTTGAACTTTTTGGTTTAGCAAAAGCTTCAGCGCTAATTGTTGTGGGATTTTCTAAACGCAAAGGCACATCTCCCCACATAGTTGTTAGCTCAAAATAACACCAAGCTCTCATAAACTTTGCTTCTGCAATTGCAAAGGCCTTATTGCTTAAGCTTCCTGCTTCAACCTTCTCTATAATAGTGTTTGCAAGTGCAATTGTTTTATATTCCTTATTCCAAACACCTTCCAAAGAGGGATTAGAAATAGATATATTTGCATAATCATCAATTTCTTGTAATTGTTTTTGATCTGTAGCAGTACCACCACCGGCATTAGCCTCATCACCCGGCAGTAGTTTAATACAAAAAGCTGAATTCCAGGCCTGATCATTATTAAATTGTACAAGGTCATACAATCCAATTAAAGCTTCTTCCGTATTACTTTCACTATTAAAGAAAGTTGTACTCTCCAGTACACCAACAGGTTTTACCTCGGTAAAATCTGAACTACATGATACAGTTATTAAAAATATAACCGCAACACTATATATTATTTTTTTCATATTTAATGTTTTATTTTATTAAAATTCAAGTGACAAACCAAGTAATATTTTAGCAGCTACTGGATAATATCCTCTATCTACTCCTATACTATTATCAGAAAAACTTCCTGCTTCAGGATCCAAACCATTATATTTAGTAAAGGTGAAATAGTCATCTAAAGAAATATAAGTTCTTAGTTTTTTCAATTTCATTTTATTAGAAACATCCTTAGAGAAATTATAACCTAATTGAATTTGTTTAATTCTCACATAAGAACCATCTTTTACAACTAAATCAGTATCGTATGCAGATGTTGCATATTGCGCAGCTGGATAAGATGCAATATCTCCTGCTTGTTGCCATCTACCCGTAAAAAATTCAATTGGGTGATTGGTAAGCGGTCTTGAAGTCTGGTGGAAAGCTTCAAAAATATCATTCCCTTGCGTACCTTGAAATCTAATGTTTAAATCAATGCCTTTATATCCAAATTGAATATTTCCTCCAAAAAGAATATCAGGGTGAGGAGAACCGATTTTTGTTTTATCGTTTGATGTAATTCCAGGAACACCATCGGTATCTACAATTTTTATTTTTCCTGTTGCAGGATCTATACCGTCAGTTTTATATCCATAGAAATACCATAATGGTAATCCTTTTTGGAAACGAGTTACACCATCATTGTTTTGCGGTGCCAGTGCACCTATTATAAAACCATTGTCACCTACATAATTAATATCGGTAACTTCATTATGCAAGGTTGACAAATTAAGGTCTATACCATAACTAAAGCCACCCGCTGTTTTATCACTGTAACCTGTTTCAAATTCAAACCCTTTATTTTCTACTGTTCCAGCATTAATAGAAGGAACTCCTACACCTAAAGATGGAGGTGCAATGATATTTCCATTTACAAGAAGTAAATTTTTAGTTGTTTTAACATAATAGTCAACTGAAAAATTCAATTTATTTTTTAATGCTCGTAAATCAAAACCTAAATCCAATTGCTCAGAACGCTCCCATTCTAATTTAGTATTTGGTAAATTCCCTGGAGTAATACCAGTTTGGCCTTCGTAAACAACTGGGACTGTTAAAGCGGTTTCTGTTGCTACAGTTTGGAATATTAAGCTGTTTATGTAAGTACTTAAATTGTTATCACTACCATTTTGTCCCCAACTAGCTCGTAGTTTTAAATAATCAATTTTCGAGCCTTCTTTCCAAAAATTTTCTTTAGATACTAACCAACCAGCAGAAGCTGCAGGAAATAACCCCGATTTTTTTGAAGTCGGAAAATAACTAGAAGTATCGTTACGCAACGAGCCTTCTAATAAATATTTACCCATATAATCATAAGAAATTCTTCCAAAAACTGAGCTTCCCCTTTTTTCAACAATACTACCACCAATTACATCATTGTTACGGTTTGCAAAGTCAAAGTATGCAAATTGGTCCGTTTGATCATGAATTTGCGCTCCGCGTAAAGAATAAAATGGACTCTTAGTTTTCTCAGATGAATACCCCAATAATCCCGTTATATTATGATTACCAAATTCTTTAGTGTAGGTCGCAAAATTTTCCCATAACCATTTTGAACTTCTTGAAATCTGATTGGTTAATGTTACAGTAGAATTTTGAGCTTCTGACGATACAACCCAAATAGGACTCCATCTATTATCAAACGTATTTGTTCTTTCATATCCGAATCTAGAGGTAAATGATAAACCTTCCGCTAAATTCAATTTAGCAAACACCGATGTTAAAATTTTATCCGTATCAATACCTCCTCTAAATGTGTAATTTGCTAATCCCACAGGGTTGACAGCCTCTCCCGTTGCATAAGTTGGGTATCCGTAAACATTCCCATTACCATCTGTCATAGCTGTTCCTGCAGCTACTCCAGCTAAAGCTCTTGCAGGTAAAGTTCCTGTATAAATTACGGGCGTTAATGGATCCATAACTAAAGCTTGAGTTACAACTCCAGCTGTTGAATTATCTTCAGTAATAGGCGAAGACCCTATATTTGAATAGGTCATATTAGTACCTATTTCTAGCCAATCATTGACTTGAGATTTAAGATTAAGTCTTCCTGTAAATCTTTTATAATTTGAATCTTTACCAACAACTCCATCTTGATCCATATAGGAGCTTGAAAAATAGAAAGACGTTTTCTCGTTCGCTCCAGAGATACTTAAATCATGTCTTTGTGTAGCGGCATTTCGAAAAGTTTCATCGATCCAATTTGTATTAATACCGTTATCAACTACCTGGGTTCTTCCTGCCTCTTGAAAATAGGTTACAAATTGAGACGCATTCATCAACTTCATATTAGACCTAACGGATTGAGTACCTAATTGAGTGCTGTAGCTAACTATTGTTTCTCCAGGCTTACCTTGTTTAGTTGTAATAATGATAACTCCATTTGCTCCTTGTGTACCATAAATTGCAGAAGATGCTGCATCTTTTAAAACCTCCATGCTTGCAATGTCATTTGGAGAAATATTATCTATAGAACTTACTTTCATTCCATCAACAATATATAATGGATCTGAATTTCCATTAGAACCAGCACCTCTAATTCTAACTTTAGAACCAGAACCTGGAGCCCCTGAAGAAGACACAACGGTAACACCTGATGTTTTACCCTGTAACACGGACTCAACACGTGCTGACGAAGAATTTTGAATATCAGCAGCACTGATACTAGAAATTGCCCCTGTTACTAAGCTTTTCTTCTTAGCCCCATAACCTACAACCACAACTTCGTCTAAAACAGCTGAATCCTCTTCCAACACTAAATTAATGGGAGATTTTCCTTTATAATTAATCTCTTGGGATTTAAAACCTATAAAAGTGAAGACTAAAACATCTCCATTCTTAGCATTGATTTCAAAAGCCCCATTAATATCTGTTTGTGTTCCTGCAGCAGTACCTTTAACCGATACATTAACACCTGGAATAGGACCTGTTTTATCGGATACAGTACCCGATACTGACTGAGCATAAATAATACTTCCAAATAATAAGAATACTGGAAGTATTAGTTTTTTTAGCAGTTTGTTTTTCATAAAATTTTGGTTTGGATTAATATTTTTTTTTGGTTAGTTATAGCACTATGAGATTTAATTTTAAAAAAAGGATCAATGTGAATAATCAAAAAATGCAATGAGAGCATCTAAATAATAGTATTTCAACAAATTAATTCCATTTAGAGAATTTAAATTCCATGGTTTGACAAATCAAAAGAAAATACAAAAACTTAAATATCAATTTTAAAGCAATGACTATAATTTTTAAAGCCATTACTTATTTAACCAACCTTTAAGCGATATTTTTATAGTCGATGCAACAATTTTTATAGTCTTAATTCCATTTTAACTATAAAATATCCCTTTACAAACGACCTACTATGATATTTCGATCCTAAAATTGATTTATTTAAATATCCAGTGACCCTCAGAAGACCTTTATTTAATTGTTTGTATGAATAGCATTGTTATTAAAGTTAGAGATGGCTCAAAAGTCATCAACAAAACCATCTTTTTAGCCTTAGACCACAACATAAAAGATAAAAAGAAGATTTGGGGATGCGGCTTGGCAAATACGAAAGCAGCAGTTTTTGGATAAATGTCTTAACCGATTTAAAAACTTGTGTTGTTCAAGACAAAAGTGTTTTTCCGAAATCCCAATCACAAATATGTGTAGTTCATCAAATTAGTAACGCTTGAAGAACCGTAAAACAATTTACTGTCGATATGAAACTATCATAATGCTACAACCAAACAAGCCACAGAGCAGGTTTTAAAAGATTTTACCGACAAATGGGAAAATAAATATTTTTATGTTCTCAAATTCTGGCACGATAACAGGGAGAAGCTCACGGTATTTTTTGACTTTCCAATTGTAATCCAAAAAAAACATTTATGCTACAATTTAATTGAAAATCTTACTGGTAAAATCCGAAATACACCAAAAACAAATTGTCATTACCTACAGGTGAGACAATTCTAAAATCAGTATTTTTTTGCTTTAAGAGAAGTAACCAAAAAATAATCCATACTGATTAAAATAGGTAAATTGTTTTAAACCAATTTACCCTTATATTAAAAAAAGGCTTCAATTATAAAATCGAAGCCTAACTTTTTAACTTGCACACTTTTGGGGAGCGTGTCGTTTTTATTACATATCCATTTCAACTTACACACTTTTTGAAATAGTGTACTTGTGGGTTTAAAAATAAGAATTCTTCACTGATTTTCTAACCGACAAAATCATCATCAAAGCTCATTTTTTTTGATTTTTACATCTGTAGGTAATATTCCAAAATAACTCTTAAAGCATTTTGTAAAATAGGAAGGGGAAGAAAATCCAGTTTTATAACATACTTCACTTATACTTACATTATCCATTTCCAAAATTTGTTTTGCTTTTTGAAGTCGAACATTTCTTAAAAACTCATTAGCGGTCTGGTTGGTGAGCACTTTAATTTTTCTATAAAACTGGCTTCTACTCAATTTTAATTGAGCTGCAAGTGATTCTACATTTAAATCCGGATTACTTATATTCTCTTTAATATAGTTTAACACTTTCTCAATAAATTCTTTATCTAAGGATAATGTTTTAATTCCCTCAGGCACTTCACTAATTAAACTAAAATATTTATTAAAAATTAACTGTCTGCTAGTTAATAACTGGGACATACGCAATTTTAACAACCTCATATCAAAAGGCTTAGCCATATAAGCATCTGCACCCATTTCAATACCTTCTATTCGATCTTCGATTTCAGTTTTGGCAGTAAGCATTAATACAGGAATATGACTTGTTCTTAAATCTTTCTTTATATTTTTACAAAAAACGAACCCATTCATTTCTGGCATCATGACATCTGTCAATATAATATCCGGAAGAAACTCATTAGCTAAATCAATTCCACTTTTTCCATTATTAGCAACTAAAACCTTGTACTCATTTTCAAATTCTTTTTTTAAATAATCTCTAAGTTCGTAATTATCTTCTACTATTAACAATGTATATTTATGTAGATTTTCATCTATATCATTTCCTTTTTCCTTTTCTATTTCAAGATATGTAAGTGGTTGTTTCTTTTTAACTTGAACCTCTATACTATCTAAAAGTATTTCACCATCATCAAAATGAGACTTGCCCATTGGCAATATGACCGTAAAAGTAGTTCCTTCACCTACTTTACTGTCAACTTCAATTTCGCCTTTATGTAACCTAACAAAATCTCGAACCAATTCTAAACCAATTCCTGTACCTCCGTAATAACTATTATTTAAATTTTCAACTTGATAAAAACGTTCAAATATTTTTTCCACTTCTCCTTTTTCAATGCCCGGACCTGTATCAGAAATAATAATTTCTACCGCTTTTACCCCCTTAGTTTTACTTACTAAAGGTAAATGGAATAACTTATCCGTTGATTGAAGATTGATATTGATTGTCCCACCATTTGGTGTAACCTTAATAGCATTTGATAGGATATTGAAAATAATTTTTTCCAACATATCTGGATCACTCCAAATTGATAGATCTGCTACATCTGAATCTAGATCAAATTCTATTCCTTTGATAGATAATTCTTCTCTAAAATGGATTACAACATCTTTAATAAAATCCACTAAATTTAATTTTACAGCTTTAACCTTTAATTTATTTGATTCAAGTTTTTTAAAATCTAATAGCTCGTTTATCAACCTATAAAGTCTATTGGTGTTTTTATGAATAATATTAAGCTTTTCTTTTGTTCTTGTTGTGAGGTTTAAGGTTTCATCTCTAATAATATCGTCAATAGAGTTCATAATTAAGGTAAGAGGTGTTCTTAATTCATGGGATATATTAGTAAAAAATTGAAACTTTTTTTCATTTAAAGACTTTTCTTGCAATCTTTTATTTTGTTCTATAATTATTTCTTTATTTTTATTCAACCTAATAAGCATCCTCTTATTAAAATAATAGCCCCCAAAAAGCAACAAAACAACATAAGAAAACAAAGCCATATTTGACTTCCACCAAGGTGGTAAAACAGTTATTTTTAGTTCTAATATTTCTTTATTCCATTTACCATCACTATTGGCAGATTTTAATTTGAATGTATAATTACCCTGTTCCAAATTTGTATAAGTGGCACTTTTTAATCTACCAACATAATTCCATGATTTTTCTAAACCTTCAAGATAATAAGCATATTGATTTTTTTCGGGTCTTGTATAGTTAATGCCTGTATATTCAATAGTAAATACAGATTGAGTACTATTTAAAGTAATACTCTTCGTCTCACCAATAGCACTTTGAAGAGGCGACCCTTTCTGATTAGCCGTAACCGTTTTATTAAATAACTTAAAGTCTGTTAAATATAACGATGGTAAAACATTATTAACTAAAATATTTGAAGGGTTGAAATAATCTAATCCAAAATAATTACCAAAATAAATGATTCCTTGTTCATCTCTAAAAGTAGCATTTCGGTTAAAATCATTAGAAAGGAGTCCATCATTTTTTGTATAACTAGTAAACCTATTGGTTTTAACGTCTAATCTTATAATTCCTGAATTTGAGCTAAGCCAAATATTTCCTTTTAAATCTCCAATAATACCCACTATATTATCGGCTTCTAAACCATTTAGTCTGTTATACCATTTAAAACTATCAGTTTTACCGTTGTATTTACACAAACCACCACCTCTTGTTCCAATCCATATTGAACCGTCTTCTCCTTCATATAGTGACCAAACGGCGTCAGTTTTTGCGTAATTTTTAAGTTCTTTAGACATCCTATTAGCCATTGATACAATAGAAAACGTATTCCCTGCTAACTTTTTAATCTTAAACAAACCTAAACTTGTTGTCGCTACCCAAAGATTACCTTTTTTGTCAACTAATATTTTAGACACGTAACTATCTGAAATACCGTGTTTTAAAAATAGCCCTGACCTGTAATTTGTAAATTTTCCTGTTTCCGGATTGAACGAATGCAGACCTTTGTCCCAACTAGCAAACCAAATAGTTCCTTCTAAATCTTCCGTAATACTGATGATATTATTGGAGGTTAAACCTCCACCTGAATTATTTACTGTGAAATTAATGAATTTTTTATCGCCATTCTTTAAAAAATATACCCCTCCATTCCAAGTACCAGCCCATATATTTTGTTTACTGTCAATAAATAATGCTTCTACGTAATTATTGGTCAGCCCCGAAAACACCTTGTTTTCTGTAGGGCCAATATGAGTATACTGACTCGATTTAGGATCAAAAATATCAATACCTCCTCCATCCATAGCTAACCAAAATTTATTAAAATGATCTTTTACAATAGCAGTAACAGAATTTATTTGTAATGAATTAGGAATGCCAGGTATACTTTCTAGATTTTCAAACTTATCATATAACTTGTCGTAAACACCAATTCCTGCATTGTAATATCCCATCCATATACGTTCATTACGATCCAAAAATAAAGACCAAATAGAATTAGATAGAATATTTTTTATTTCGTATTTACTTGATAGATAATGATTTAAAATTTTACCATTGGAGTCAATATGAAATAACCCTTCATTCTCCGTACCACACATTAAGGTTTTGTCCGGTAAAGTAATAATTGATAAAAGACGATTTTGTGAAATTTGAAAATGATTTATCTCAAATAGATGATCTTTGCTATTATCATTGCTCTTAATTTTAAATAAGCCTGTAGACACAGTTCCAATCCATATATTATTTTTTTCTATTAATAAACATTGAACAGGGTCATTAATGGACTTAAGCCCTTCTTTATTTTTAAAAACAGAACGTTTAACTGTATTTGTTTTAGCGTCAAACTCTTTAAGACCTCTATCAGTTCCAGCATATACCTTTCCCTTAGCATCTACCTTAAGCGCATTTATCGTAATAGTTGAAGTTAAGTTAGATTCTTGACATAATATTTTTTCAACCTTAAAATTATTTAAATCCATCTTGAATAATCCTAGTTCTACAGTACCAATAAATAAGTTCCCCTTCTTATCTCCTATCAAACTCTTAACCGAAACATTTCTTTTATCTTTTTTGAATTCAGATAAAAGAATTCTTTTAAAACAATCATTCTTGTAGTCGTATAAGTTGAGTCCTTCGTCTGTACCAAACCATAATCTGTTCATATTGTCAAGATAAGAACAATTGATAATATTATTACTTAATGAGGTAGGATCGTTTGGTTTGAATTTATATGTCTTGTAATCACTACCGTCAAATTTATTTAATCCAGCTCCACTGGTACCTAGCCAAATAAAACCATATCGGTCTTGAATTATTGTAGGTACACCAATTTGGGAAATGTTTTCTTTTATATTAACAAATCTATATTTTTCAATTGGTTTTTGAGCCCAAACAGCTATGGAAAACAACACTAAATAACAAACAAAAAAATTCTTTTTCATATTACAACACCCCTTTTTCAAAATAAATTTAGCTAAAATTAACACTTTAAATTTTATAAATCATTTAAATTATTGTAGCAAATTAAAATTATTATACTTTAATAAGTATTTTAGTCTATTAACTGTATCCATTATTTCGGCAACACAAATTAAATTGTGTATCGCTATTTTGGAACGGGACATTTTGTATCGCTTAAATTTTGACAGCTGTTCGCTTTCTAATTTTTCGAGTGATTTGTTTTGCTGTTTATGCAACTTTTCTTTCTTGAACTTCGTTAGGCTCACCAATTTTTTCTTGCAACTTCTGACTAGCTATTTTTATATCGTTTTGATTATCCGTATATATAATGCCCGACCCGATGGTTTGACCAATTTCTGCTAAAACAATATCTATTTTACCTTGAAGTATTTCTATATTTTTCTCAACTGCTTTTTTCCAAACAAAACTGTATCTATGCGCGTTGGCTTCTTTAAACTATTGAGTTCTAAATCAACCATCATTTCAACGAGTTGACTAAACAATTATTCAATACTTCCTTTTAATTTCTGTCCTTTGAAATCATTTATGGTTCTAAAATCAGGTTGCAAGCCTCCTGAAAGCCACATAAAACAAATATTTCCCTTGATGGCACTAGCAATTTCTCTGTAAGAATAAGTATAGTTAAATGTTTGAAAACGGGCTGCATAATCAGTATTTTTAGTTCTTAAAAACACTAATAATGAAGATTGATAACAAAAAAAAACTGCCCGAAATTACTTTTCGCACAGCCTCATTTTTTATCTTTATTCAAAATCAATTTAAGATTAAGCAATCATACTTTCCAAATCTACCGCTTTTTTCAAAAAAGCTTTGATTAATAAACGGTTTGGAGCCGTCCCGGAAGTTATAACCTGTTTTTTTGTATTGATACCTTGTGAAGAAATGGTAGTATTAGGATCTTGTTTTGAACCCATAAACCAAAGCACAAAATTCATATTATTAGAAGAAGCATTGGTAGCAACAGTATCTTGTTTTCCAACAGTAACAACTTCAATAGCATTAGCAGCAACATTCTTTTCAGCAGATTGACCAAAAACAGAAACATTAGACAGTAAAATAACGACCAACAATATAAAAATATTGCTATTCATTTTACTTTCGATATGTTTTAAAAAATGATTCATTTTATGTTTTTTTTAGTACAATTAAAAAAGATGTTCCCTTATTCTTAGACGAAACTAAATCATTAATTTTCTAATAAAAAATATTTTCGATGAACCGCCGTAATACTCGTCTAAGAGACAAAAACCCAACAAATCTACCCTATAATTTATAGTATTTACAGGGCTTAACTACCCCTTGCCTTTATTGCTTTTTCAATAAAAATAACGGTAAAAGGTTAATTATCCGCTTAAAAAAAAGCGTTTTACTAAAAAAAAAACCAAAAAAAAAGGTCCCATTTCTGGAACCTTTTTTCTATAATTTAGAATTATGCTTGTCCTGCAGGACCAAAATTAAGTGGTATCGAAGGCTGCTCACTGTCTTTTATCTCGCCATGGGCGACTTCGAAGCGGTGAATGTTTTCTCCAATAGCTTTCAACAATCTTTTGGCATGCTGTGGTGTCAAGACAATTCTTGATTTTACCTTAGCTTTAGGAATACCAGGCATGATACTTACAAAATCCAAAACAAATTCTGAAGAGGAATGATTAATTATTGCTAAATTGGAATAGATTCCTTCAGCAGTTTTTTCATCCAACTCAATGTTGATCTGTTCTTGTTGTTGATTTGAATTGCTCATATCTTTTCTTAATAAATGTATTCCTCTTTATTAGCCATCATATCATTGTAATCCTCTTTTGAACCTACAATTGTATTGTCATATTCTCTCATACCTGTTCCGGCAGGGATTCTATGTCCTACAATTACATTTTCTTTCAATCCTTCTAAGTAATCGATTTTACCTGCAACAGCAGCTTCGTTCAATACTTTAGTAGTTTCTTGGAAAGAGGCAGCTGATATAAACGATTTCGTTTGAAGTGATGCTCTTGTAATACCTTGTAAAACTGGTGTTGCAGTTGCAGTAACAACATCACGAGCTACCACAAGATTTTTATCTGTACGTTTCAAAAGAGAGTTTTCATCACGCAACTCACGAGGCGTTATAATTTGTCCTTCTTTTAAAGCACTAGAATCTCCAGCATCTTCAACTACTTTCATACCATATAAGTTATCATTTTGAACGATAAAGTCTTTAGTGTGAATTAATTGATCTTCTAAGAATAAAGTATCACCCGGATCTTGTACTCTTACTTTACGCATCATTTGACGTATTACTACTTCAAAGTGTTTGTCGTTGATTTTTACCCCTTGCAAACGGTACACTTCTTGAATTTCATTAACCAAATACTGTTGAACAGCTGCTGGCCCCTGGATTCTTAAAATATCATCCGGAGTTATTGCTCCATCAGATAAAGGCACCCCTGCTCTTACGAAGTCATTTTCCTGAACTAGAATCTGGCTTGACAATTTAACCAAGTATTTTCTAATGTCACCGAATTTTGATTCGATAACAATCTCACGGTTACCTCTTTTGATTTTTCCAAAAGAAACAACACCATCAATTTCAGAAACAACGGCTGGGTTTGAAGGATTACGAGCTTCTAACAACTCTGTAATTCTAGGTAAACCTCCTGTAATATCTCCTGATTTAGAAGAACGACGTGGAATTTTTACCAATACTTTACCTGCTTTAATTTTCTCACCGTTTTCAACCATCAAGTGGGCTCCAACCGGTAAGTTATACGAACGAATTAATTCATTGTCTTTACCGTAAACCAATAAAGTTGGAATTAATTTCTTAGCTCTGGATTCAGAAATTACTTTTTCCTGGAAACCGGTTTGCTCATCAATTTCAACCATGAATGATTGACCTTGCTCTAAATCTTCGTAAGCAATTTTACCAGTAAACTCAGAAACGATAACCCCATTATATGGATCCCATTTACAGATTACATCTCCTTTAACTACAGACTGACCGTCTTTAACGAAGATACTGGAACCGTAAGGAATATTGTTTGTACTTAATAAGATACCTGTTCTTTCATCGATTAATTTCAATTCAGATGAACGAGATACTACAATATCTACTGCATTACCTTCACTATCTTCCCCTTTAACCGTTTTTAAATCTTCAATCTCCAGTTTACCGTTAAATTTGGTAATAATACTAGACTCTTCAGAAATACCACCCGCAACCCCACCAACGTGGAAGGTACGTAATGTTAACTGTGTACCAGGTTCTCCAATAGATTGTGCTGCAATTACACCAACTGCTTCACCTCTTTGTGTCATTTTACCAGTAGCTAAATTTCTACCGTAACATTTTGCACAAATACCTTTCAACGCTTCACAAGTCAATGGAGAACGCACTTCAACTTTCTCAATAGGAGAGGCGTCAATTGCTTTCATTATAACTTCTGTGATTTGCTCACCAGATCGAACTAAAACTTCACTGGTCAAAGGATTGATTAAGTCTTGCAATACAACACGTCCTAAAATTCTTTCTCCCAGAGATTCAACTATTTCCTCATTCTTTTTCAATGCTGATACTTCAACACCTCTTAATGTACCACAGTCTTCGATATTAACAATAACGTCTTGAGACACATCATGCAATCTTCTTGTTAAATATCCTGCATCGGCCGTTTTCAAAGCCGTATCCGCAAGACCTTTACGCGCACCGTGAGTAGAGATAAAGTACTCAAGGATCGAAAGACCTTCTTTAAAGTTAGAAAGAATCGGGTTTTCAATAATTTCACCACCACCAGCAGTAGATTTTTTAGGCTTAGCCATCAAACCACGCATACCGGTTAACTGACGAATTTGTTCTTTGGAACCCCTTGCTCCAGAATCAAGCATCATATACACAGAGTTGAAACCTTGTTGGTCTTCTCTAATGTTTTTCATTGCTAACTCTGTAAGTTGTGCATTCGCTGAAGTCCATACATCAATAACTTGGTTGTAACGTTCGTTATTGGTAATAAGACCCATGTTATAATTAGCAGAAATACCTTGAACTTGTTCTCTGGCGTCTGCAATTAATTTAGGTTTTTGATCTGGAATTCTAATATCACCAAGAGAGAATGACAATCCACCTTTGAAGGCAAATTTGTAACCCATGTCTTTCATGTTATCCAAGAAAGCCGCAGTGGTAGGTACATCAGTCGCGCTTAAAACGTGTCCGATAATATCTCTAAGGTTTTTCTTAGTCAATACATCATTGATATATCCAGCTGCTTCCGGTACTACTTCATTAAATAATACACGACCCGCAGTAGTTTGGATGATTTGGTAAACCAAGTCACCTGCTTCATTAAAATGTTTTGCTCTAATTTTCACACGAGCATTCAATTCTAATCTGCCTTCATTCAACGCAATATTTACTTCTTCAGCAGAATAAAAAGTAATTCCTTCTCCTAAAATTTTAAGCTCAGGAGTAGATAAACGTTCTTTGGTCATATAATACAGACCCAAAACCATATCCTGAGAAGGTACCGTAATTGGAGCTCCATTGGCAGGATTCAGAATATTGTGAGAACCCAACATTAACAATTGCGCTTCCAAAATAGCTTCTGGTCCTAATGGCAAGTGAACTGCCATTTGATCCCCATCAAAATCCGCATTAAATGCAGTACAAACTAAAGGGTGCAATTGGATTGCTTTTCCTTCAATTAATTTTGGCTGGAATGCCTGGATACCTAATCTGTGTAAAGTAGGAGCACGATTCAGTAATATTGGGTGACCTTTGATTACATTTTCAAGGATATCCCAAACTACAGGCTCTTTCTTATCTATTATTTTCTTAGCTGATTTAACTGTTTTTACAATTCCTCTTTCTATCAATTTACGGATAACAAAAGGTTTGTACAATTCTGCTGCCATATCTTTTGGGATACCACATTCAGATAATTTCAATTCAGGTCCAACAACAATTACCGAACGAGCAGAATAATCCACACGTTTTCCAAGTAAATTTTGACGGAAACGCCCTTGTTTACCTTTAAGGGAATCAGATAATGATTTTAATGGTCTGTTTGATTCCGTTTTTACTGCAGAAGCTTTACGTGTATTATCGAAAAGTGAATCTACAGATTCCTGCAACATACGTTTTTCGTTTCTTAAGATCACTTCCGGAGCTTTAATCTCCATTAATCTTTTCAAACGGTTGTTACGTATAATTACACGACGGTATAAATCATTTAAATCTGAAGTTGCAAAACGACCTCCATCAAGTGGCACAAGCGGACGTAATTCTGGTGGAATAACCGGTACCACTTTCATAATCATCCATTCCGGACGATTTTCACGGTTCAGGTTAGACTCACGGAAAGATTCAACAACCTGTAATCTTTTTAAAGCTTCCGTTTTACGTTGTTTAGACGTTTCATTGTTAGCGTTATGTCTTAATTGGTAAGACAAGGCATCAAGATCAATTCTCGCCAATAAATCCATAATACATTCTGCTCCCATTTTGGCAACAAATTTATTAGGATCAAAATCATCAAGATACTGATTGTCAGCAGGAAGTGTATCTAAAATATTCA
This sequence comes from Flavobacterium kochi, assembly GCF_048286715.1. NCBI lineage: Bacteria > Pseudomonadati > Bacteroidota > Flavobacteriia > Flavobacteriales > Flavobacteriaceae > Flavobacterium > Flavobacterium kochi. Next base: position 21,453 of record NZ_JBLVPW010000034.1, on the reverse strand, counting down.
GGTATTCTTCTTCTGTCAAAAAGTCTAGTCTTTGTAACGATTCACCTTCAGCATTTTTAGCAATACCCGCCTGGATTACTACGTATCTTTCGTAGTAAATAATCATGTCTAATTTCTTAGATGGAAGACCAAGGATATAACCAATTTTGTTTGGCAACGAACGGAAATACCAGATATGAGCAATTGGCACAACTAAATTGATGTGACCTACTCTGTCTCTACGTACTTTTTTCTCTGTAACTTCAACACCACAACGGTCACAGATGATCCCTTTGTAACGTATTCTTTTATACTTACCACAAGCACATTCAAAATCTTTTACCGGTCCGAAAATACGTTCACAGAAAAGTCCATCACGCTCTGGCTTGTGCGTTCTATAGTTAATAGTTTCCGGCTTCAATACCTCACCTCTTGATTCTTTCAAGATAGATTCAGGAGAAGCAAGTCCTATTGATATTTTATTAAACCTTTTTATTGGGTTTTTATCCTTATTATTTCTATTATTCATCATAGTTTTTACTATTGATTTATTTGCAATTAAAAATTGATTTTAGATTTATGATTTACTTTTAACTCAGGAGCGAATCGCTCAAAAAAATTTAAATCATGAAACTACTACCTCGAATTACTTCTCTAAACTTCAAACAAAAATTTTGAAGTGCTATTTATCAAACCTGTTGGTCTGCCTAAAAAATCGGAACGGGTTACGGGTATAAATCCTAAAAACTTTTATAAATAAGCAATCAGTTTTCAGATAGACTATCCGAAAACTGATTACTAAACTTTTTTATTCTTCTAAACGAATGTCAAGTCCAAGACCTTTCAATTCATGCATTAATACATTGAATGATTCCGGTAATCCTGGTTCCGGCATAGATTCACCCTTAACGATTGCTTCGTAAGTTTTTGCTCTACCGATAACATCATCAGACTTCACAGTCAAGATTTCTCTAAGTGTACTTGATGCTCCATAAGCTTCAAGTGCCCAAACCTCCATCTCTCCAAAACGCTGACCTCCAAATTGAGCTTTACCTCCAAGTGGTTGTTGAGTAATCAACGAGTATGGACCTATAGAACGTGCGTGCATTTTATCGTCAACCATGTGTCCAAGTTTCAACATGTAGATAACCCCTACTGTTGCAGCCTGGTGGAAACGCTCTCCTGTACCACCATCATATAAATGCGTATGTCCAAAACGTGGTATTCCAGCCTCGTCAGTCAATTCATTGATTTGATCCAGCGTAGCTCCGTCAAAAATTGGTGTAGCAAATTTTCTACCCAAGTTCATACCAGCCCAACCAAGAACAGTTTCATAAATTTGACCAATGTTCATACGTGAAGGTACACCTAACGGGTTCAACACGATATCAACTGGTGTTCCGTCTTCAAGGAAAGGCATATCTTCATGACGAACGATACGAGCAACAATACCTTTGTTACCGTGACGTCCCGCCATTTTATCCCCAACTTTCAGTTTACGTTTTTTAGCAATATATACTTTCGCTAATTTCAGGATTCCTGCTGGCAATTCATCTCCAACAGTAATAGTGAATTTCTCTCTACGCAATGCCCCTTGTAAATCGTTCAATTTAATTTTATAGTTATGAATCAAATCATTAACCATTTTATTGGTAGCATCATCTGCAACCCATTGACCTTTACTTAGGTGAGCAAAATCTTCAACAGCATAAAGCATTTTTTGAGTATATTTTTTACCTTTTGGTAAAACTTCTTCACCCAAATCATTCATTACACCCTGAGATGTTTTTCCGTTAACGATCAAGAAAAGTTTCTCTACTAATTTGTCTTTTAATTCAACGAATTTAGTTTCGAATTCCATTTCTAAAGCGCCTAAAGCATCTTTATCCTGCGTACGTTTGCGTTTATCTTTTACTGCTCTTGCGAACAATTTTTTGTCTAAAACAACACCATGTAAAGAAGGAGAAGCTTTCAATGAAGCATCTTTTACATCACCTGCTTTATCCCCGAAGATCGCACGAAGCAATTTCTCTTCCGGAGTAGGATCCGATTCTCCTTTTGGAGTAATTTTTCCAATAAGAATGTCACCAGGTTTAACCTCGGCTCCAATTCTGATCATTCCGTTTTCATCTAAATCTTTAGTAGCTTCTTCAGAAACGTTTGGTATATCGTTTGTTAATTCTTCGTTACCTAATTTAGTATCTCTCACTTCTAATGAATAATCATCAACGTGAATAGAGGTAAAAATATCGTCACGAACTACTTTTTCAGAAATTACAATCGCATCCTCGAAGTTGTATCCTTTCCATGGCATAAAGGCCACTTTCAGGTTACGACCTAAGGCTAATTCACCATTTTGGGTCGCATATCCTTCCGATAATACCTGACCAAGAACCACTCTGTCTCCTTTTCTTACGATAGGTTTCAAGTTGATGCTTGTTCCTTGATTGGTTTTTCTAAATTTGATTAGATTGTATGTTTTTTCATCAGGCTCAAAACTTACCATTCTTTCTTCTTCAGAACGATCGTATTTGATAGTGATGATATTGGCATCAACATATTCAATAACCCCATCTCCTTCAGCATTAATCAATACTCTTGAATCAGAAGCAACCTGACGCTCTAAACCAGTTCCAACAATCGGTGCTTCAGGACGAATTAACGGTACGGCCTGACGCATCATGTTAGATCCCATCAGGGCTCTATTCGCATCATCATGTTCTAAGAAAGGAATCAAAGAAGCTGAAATAGAAGCAATTTGATTTGGAGCAACATCAGTATAATCTACTCGTGTTGGTTCAATTACCGGGAAATCACCTTCTTGACGCGCAATTACGTCTTCGGCAGTAATTTTTCCGGTAGCATCCATTTGGATATTTGCCTGAGCAATCATCATTCCTTCTTCTTCTTCTGCGCTTAAGTAAACCGGAGTAGACTCTAAATCTACAGTTCCGTTGGTTACTTTACGGTAAGGTGTTTCGATGAAACCCATTCCATTTACTTTCGCATAAACACCAAGAGAAGATATCAAACCAATGTTTGGTCCCTCAGGAGTTTCAATTGGACATAAGCGTCCGTAATGCGTATAGTGAACGTCACGTACCTCAAAACCTGCTCTTTCTCTCGAAAGTCCACCTGGTCCTAGTGCAGATAATCTTCTTTTGTGTGTAATCTCCGCAAGTGGATTCGTTTGATCCATAAACTGAGACAACTGGTTTGTTCCAAAGAAAGAGTTGATAACAGACGATAATGTTTTGGCATTAATCAAATCTATTGGTGTAAACACCTCGTTATCTCTAACGTTCATACGCTCTCTAATGGTTCTGGCCATACGGGCTAAACCAACACCGAATTGTTGAGACAATTGTTCACCAACTGTTCTAACACGACGGTTTGATAAGTGATCAATATCATCAATCTCTGCTTTAGAGTTGATTAATTCAATCAAATATTTTACAATGGTAATGATATCTTCTTTGGTAAGCACTTGCTTTTCCATAGGAATATCCAAACCAAGTTTTTTGTTCATTCTATAACGACCTACTTCACCTAAGTTGTAACGTTGATCAGAAAAGAATAATTTATCTATAATACCACGAGCAGTCTCTTCATCAGGCGGTTCTGCGTTACGCAATTGTCTGTAGATATGCTCAACAGCTTCTTTTTCAGAATTTGTTGGATCTTTTTGTAACGTATTATGAATGATGGCATAATCACCTTGATTAGCATCTTCTTTATGCAACAAAATAGATTTAACGTTAGAATCGATGATTTCTTCTACATTATCTTTGTCGATAATTGTATCTCTATCAAGGATTATTTCGTTACGTTCGATAGAAACTACCTCACCAGTATCTTCATCCACGAAATCTTCATGCCATGTATTCAATACACGAGCAGCTAATTTTCTACCGACATATTTTTTAAGACCTGTTTTAGAAACTTTAATTTCTTCAGCAAGGTCAAAAATTTCTAGAATATCTTTATCTCTTTCAAAACCAATTGCTCTAAAAAGAGTGGTAACTGGTAATTTTTTCTTTCTGTCGATATAAGCATACATTACGCTGTTAATATCTGTTGAAAATTCTATCCAAGAACCTTTAAAAGGAATTACTCTGGCAGAATACAATTTTGTACCATTTGCATGGAATGATTGACCAAAGAAAACACCCGGTGATCTATGTAATTGAGATACAACTACACGCTCAGCACCATTAATAACAAAGGTACCACTTGGTGTCATATAAGGAATTGTACCAAGATAAACATCCTGAACAATTGTTTCAAAATCTTCGTGTTCTGGATCTGTACAATATAGTTTTAACCTTGCTTTTAAAGGCACACTATAAGTAAGACCTCTTTCTATACATTCTTGAATTGTGTAACGTGGTGGATCTACAAAATAATCAAGGAATTCCAATACAAAGTTATTTCTTGTATCAGTAATTGGGAAATTTTCCATGAAGGTATTGTAAAGCCCTTCGTCGCCTCTTTCGTCAGATTTAGTTTCTAATTGAAAAAAATCTTTAAACGATTTTACCTGAACATCTAGAAAATCTGGATAATCAGGAATATTTTTTGTTGAGGCAAAATTCAATCTTTCAGTCTGATTTGTTATCATCAATGGACAAAATTTTGATTAAAAAAGTAATTTTTTTTTGTACAAATATTGATTTATTTATACTTTCCTTTTACAACCATTACATCTTTAAAAACCAATTTAAGATAACTACTTTCTTATTATCTGTTAATTTTTTTTCCTCGTAATGGGTAAAATGAATTTATTTTAAAAGGCTATTATGTAATTATACAAGGTAGACTTTTGTTATACGAAAAATGGTTTAGGTCATTGGGCGACTAAACCCAAGACCTAAACCTAATTCTTTAAACCGAGTTTAACTATTTAAGTTCAACTACAGCTCCAGCTTCTTCTAAAGATTTTTTAAGCCCTTCAGCTTCTTCTTTAGAAACACCTTCTTTAACGTTGCTTGGTGCGCTATCTACTACATCTTTAGCTTCTTTCAAACCTAAACCTGTAAGTTCTTTTACTAATTTAACTACAGCTAATTTAGAAGCACCAGCTTCTTTCAATACAACTGTAAATTCAGTTTGAGCTTCTTCAACTGCAGCATCACCACCACCAGAAACTACTACAGCTGCAGCAGCTGGTTCGATACCGTACTCATCTTTTAATATTGTTGCTAATTCGTTAACTTCTTTTACTGTTAGGTTAACTAATTGTTCTGCGAATTGTTTCAAATCTGCCATTTTTTCTATCGTTTTAAAATGATTTGTAAAAATATAATTTATTTATTGTGCGCGTTTTTTTTAATAAAAATTAGAGTAAGACCCTATTTTCATTATGCTTCCACTTCTTCTGTAGCCTCTTCGCTTTTTGCGAATTGGTTTTGAAGAGCAGAAATAACTCTTTGTGCTGGTGACTGCAATAATCCAATAAGTTCGCCGATAAGCTCTTCTTTAGATTTAATAGTTGCTAATGCATCTAATTGATCGTCTCCAATATAAATTTCAGCGTTAATAAAAGCTCCCTTTAATACAGGTTTAGCTGATTTTTTTCTGAAATCTTTAATTATCTTGCCAGGAGCGTTTGCTATCTCAGAAATGAATATAGCACTATTACCAGTCAAAACTGAAGGTAAATCGCCATAATCATTAGCTGAAGCTTCCATCGCTTTTGCAAGCAACGTATTTTTAACTACTTCTAATTTTATACCTGCTTTATAACAAGCTCTTCTCAAGTTTGAAGTTGCTTCTGCATTCATTCCAGAAATATCAGATACATAAACAATGTTTGTACCAGCTAACTGTGCAGTTAAAACTTCAATCGCGATTGATTTTTCTTCTCTAGTCATACTAAAAATTTTTAACTACCAATTATACTGCTTTAGGGTCCAAAGCAATTGCTGGACTCATAGTGCTAGTTAGGTAAATACTTTTAATGTACGTTCCTTTAGCAGCAGTTGGCTTAAGTTTGATTAATGTTTGAATAATTTCGTGTGCATTGTCAACGATTTGCTCGCTTCCAAAAGAAATTTTACCAATTCCTGCATGCACGATACCAGTTTTATCAACTTTAAAGTCAATTTTACCAGCTTTAACCTCTTGAACAGCTTTTGCAACATCCATAGTTACAGTACCTGTTTTAGGGTTTGGCATTAAACCTCTAGGTCCTAAAATACGACCTAATGGACCTAATTTACCCATAACAGAAGGCATAGTGATAATTACATCAACATCTGTCCAACCGTCTTTAATTTTTTGTAAATAATCATCAAGACCTACATAGTCTGCACCAGCTGCTAAAGCTTCCGCTTCTTTGTCTGGAGTAACCAATGCTAATACTTTAACGTCTTTACCAGTTCCATGAGGTAATGTTACCACACCTCTAACCATTTGATTCGCTTTTCTTGGATCTACGCCCAAACGAACTGCGATATCAACAGACTCATCAAATTTTGCAGAAGCAACTACTTTTATCAATGCCGCAGCATCTTTAAGAGAATATAGTTTGTTCTTTTCAATTTTTGAAGCAGCCTCTTTTTGCTTTTTTGTTAATTTTGCCATGTCTTTCTCTTAATTAAAAAGGAGCGTCTCCTGATACAGTTATACCCATAGATCTAGCTGTTCCAGCAACCATACTCATTGCAGACTCCATAGTGAATGCATTTAAGTCTGGCATCTTGTCTTCAGCAATAGCTCTAATTTGTTCCCAAGTAACACTAGCTACTTTTTTACGATTAGGCTCACCAGAACCAGATTTTAGCTTTGCAGCTTCCATTAACTGAACTGCTGCTGGAGGAGTTTTTACAACAAAATCAAATGATTTGTCTTTATACACAGTAATTTGTACTGGGCATATTTTGCCGGGTTTATCTTGAGTTCTAGCATTAAATTGCTTACAGAATTCCATGATGTTTACCCCAGCAGCTCCTAAAGCAGGTCCAACCGGTGGCGACGGATTCGCAGCACCTCCCTTAACTTGTAGTTTAACTACCTTACTAATTTCTTTAGCCATTTTTTAAAAAATTTAACACTACAATCATTGGAAGCGATTGTAATGGATATTATAGATGTAACAAAAAATTATACTTTTTCAACTTGCATAAAACTTAACTCCAATGGTGTTTTTCTTCCGAAAATCTTAACCATTACTTCTAGTTTACGCTTTTCTTCATTGATTTTCTCAACCGTTCCATTGAAACCGTTAAAAGGACCATCAATTACCTTAATAGTTTCTCCAATATTGAAGGGAATAGAACGAGTATCTGTATTTACAGCTAACTCATCTACTTTACCTAACATTCTGTTAACTTCAGAAAGTCGTAATGGCACAGGCTCACCACCTTTAATTTCACCTAAAAAACCAATAACACTTGTTATAGACTTGATAATATGAGGTATTTCACCTATTAGATTTGCCTCAATCATGACATAACCAGGAAAATAGACTTTATCCTTGATTATTTTTTTTCCTTCTTTTACAGTAACTACTTTTTCAGTAGGAACGAGAACTTGAGAAACATAATCACCCATGCCTAATCTTGCGATTTCGGTTTCGATGTATGCTTTCACTTTATTTTCTTGTCCGCTTACTGCTCTAACTACATACCACTTTTTAATATTATTATCTGCCATAACAAAAAAATTATGCTTTTATCCAGTTAAAAAATCCAGCCAATGCTTTTGCGAAAATTTCATCTACTCCCCAAGTTGCCAAAGCGAATAATACTGAAAAAACAGCAACAACAATCGTTAGACGTTGTACCTCAGCCCAAGCTGGCCAAGTTACATTTGACTTTAATTCTTCAAATGCTTCTGATATGTAATTAACAACTTTTGTCATTATGATTTAGTTTATTTGCACGGGCGGAGGGATTCGAACCCCCATCAACGGTTTTGGAGACCGCTATTCTACCCTTGAACTACGCCCGTTTATTAAAAACCAGTAACCACCCAAGGCGTTACTGGTTTTAAAAATTATTTTATAGGATTATGCTACAATCTCAGTTACCTGACCTGCACCTACTGTTCTACCACCCTCACGGATAGCGAAACGTAAACCAACATTTAATGCAATTGCACTAAGCAATACAACATCAATAGTTAAGTTATCCCCAGGCATAACCATCTCTACACCTGCTGGCAAAGTAATGATACCTGTTACGTCTGTTGTACGTACGTAAAACTGTGGACGGTAGTTATTGTGAAATGGTGTGTGACGACCACCTTCTTCTTTTTTCAAGATATAAACCTCAGCTTTGAAAGTAGCGTGTGGTTTAACTGAACCTGGCTTACAAATAACCATTCCTCTTTTGATGTCTTCTTTTTGAATACCTCTTAAAAGAATACCTACGTTATCTCCAGCTTCTCCTCTATCAAGGATTTTACGGAACATCTCAACTCCTGTAATAGTAGAAGTCAATTTTTCAGCTCCCATACCAATGATTTCAACTGGATCTCCAGTATTAGCAACACCTGTTTCGATACGACCTGTAGCAACAGTTCCACGACCAGTGATTGAGAATACATCTTCAACAGGCATTAAGAAAGGTTTTGCAACGTCTCTTACCGGCTCTTCGATCCAAGCATCAACAGCCTCCATCAATTCAAGAATTTTTGGTACCCAAACTGGATCATTGTTCAATCCACCTAAAGCTGAACCTTGAACAACAGGACCATTATCTCCATCATATTCGTAGAAAGATAACAAGTCTCTGATTTCCATCTCAACTAATTCAAGTAATTCCTCATCATCAACCATATCCACTTTATTCATGAATACAACCATTCTAGGAATACCTACCTGACGTCCTAAAAGGATATGCTCACGTGTTTGTGGCATTGGTCCGTCAGTAGCAGCTACAACAAGAATAGCACCATCCATTTGAGCAGCACCTGTAACCATGTTTTTTACGTAATCCGCGTGACCTGGACAGTCAACGTGAGCGTAATGACGATTAGCAGTTTCATACTCAACGTGAGATGTATTAATTGTAATACCTCTTTCTTTTTCTTCAGGAGCATTATCAATTTGATCAAATGATTTTGCTTGACAGTAACCAGCATCAGATAATACTTTCGTTATTGCTGCAGTTAAAGTAGTTTTTCCGTGATCTACGTGTCCAATTGTACCTATATTTAAGTGCGGTTTGGAACGATTAAAATTTTCTTTTGCCATTTTACTTAATTTTTAATCTTAGTTATTATAATTTATTAGTGTTCAAATATTACATTTTGAGCCAATGTCGGGAATTGAACCCGAGACCTCTTCCTTACCAAGGAAGCACTCTACCCCTGAGCTACACCGGCAGAGAAATCTTTATTTCCAGTTCAGCATTTCAAATTTTCAAATCCGAACTTTTAAACTTCATTTTGTGGGGAGAGCAGGATTCGAACCTGCGAAGTTTACACAGCAGATTTACAGTCTGCCCTCGTTGGCCGCTTGAGTATCTCCCCTAACCATTAATTATCAATATTTCAAAAAAAAGAGCCGGTGGAGGGACTCGAACCCACGACCTGCTGATTACAAATCAGCTGCTCTAGCCAACTGAGCTACACTGGCATAATCAATAAAAAAAGTCCGCTATTTCTAACGGACTGCAAATGTAGAGATTTTATCTCTCAATCAAAACATTTTTTCAAAAAAATTTATATTAAATGTGCGAACTTATTTTTTCTTTCCTTTTTACCAACAATCGTTCTAAAGATTCAGCACAAAGTTCCACTGCTTCTTCAAAAATTTTACACTGCTTTTTAACTACAAAATCATCTCCCGGAACATTAATTTTTATCTCAGCAATTTTGTTCTCTTTATCACTTGTCTTTTCAACTTTCAAAAAAACATCCGCCGATACTACTTTATCGTAATATTTTTCTAATTTATCCATTCTTTCTTGGACAAAATCTAGTAGCTTTCTGTCAACAGTAAAGTTAACCGCTTGAACATTTACCTTCATAATCATTTTTTTTTAATAGTTAAACATTTTTAAATTATTTCTGATTCCTTGGATGCGCATCTTCATATACTTTTTTTAGCTCTGATAAACTATTGTGCGTATATATCTGAGTCGAAGCCAAACTGGAATGTCCCAATAATTCTTTCACTGAATTCAAATCGGCCCCGTTATTTAATAGATGAGTTGCAAACGTATGTCGCAATATGTGCGGACTCTTTTTTACTTTCTCGGAGACTGCACTAAAGTAAGAATTTATTAATCGATACACAAAAGAATCATTTAATTTTAACCCTTTTTTTGTGAGAAAAAAATAATCACCATCAACTACCGACAATAAAAAGGAACGCTCTTTTAGGTATAAAGAAAACTGATTTATAACTATCGGTAAAACAGGAAGGATCCGCTCCTTATTCCTTTTTCCCAACACTTTGATTGTACCACCGGACAAATTAACATTAACTACTTTTAAATGAATCAACTCCGTTCTTCGCATACCGGTAGTATAAAACAAATCCACTATAAGCTTGTTTCTTATCTCTTCAAAACCTACCGGATTTTGCAGATGCCCTAACGCCTCTTCCACTTCTTTTTCGGAAAACGGAATTTGCAATAGTTTAGGTGTCTTTAACGCCTTGTGTTTTAGTAACGGACTAACCTCTATTTGTTTTGTCTTTAATAGAAATTTATAAAATGCTTTTAAGGATGCAATTTTTCTATTAACTGAGGTATTCGACATAGCACCATCAACAAGAGACACAATCCAACTTCTAATCTGACTGTAATTGACCTGTTCTACATGCTCCTGGTCGAAATGAATCGCATTGAATAATTCGAAAGAAGTGATATCATTGCAATACGCCGTAACGGTATGTGGAGAATATTTTTTCTCCAACTGCAGATAATCCCGAAATGCGTCTTTATTAGTAGCCATAAAAAAACCGTTAGCATCAAAGTTATAAAACTTTTAATGACTAACGGTAATTTATTCTAATAGATATTGACTAACTCTCTAAGTTATCTCTCATATTTTGGATATAAGCTGCTTTTTGAATTTTGATTCTATTGGTAACTGAAGGCTTAATAAAAGCAGTACGTGCTCTTAATTGACGAACAGTTCCTGTTTTATCAAATTTTCTTTTGTAACGTTTTAACGCTCTATCGATATTTTCTCCGTCTTTAATTGGTATAATTAACATAATATAGACACCCCCTTTCTTTAAGTGTGCAAAAGTAAACATTATTTTGAATTACGAGTCATGAATTATGGATTATTTTCAGGCGTTCCTACAGGCACAACTTTCAGCATGACAAAACACGCTCTATCTGCCGTCAGACAGTCCGATCAGCGTCCTTATTATATTCAGGCCATTCCTTTTCTATCTTTGACGCAAAAGATCCAATCTGCCATCTACCGCATTTTGATTCTTTATGCTCTATTTTAAACTTCAAATACTATTCTTTGAGTAAATTTCTTGAAATTACTATTTTTTGAATCTCAGTTGTTCCTTCACCTATAGTACATAATTTAGAATCTCTATAGAATTTCTCTACAGGATAATCTTTAATATAACCATAGCCACCATGAATTTGCACCGCTTCATTAGCTACTTTGACACATACTTCCGAAGCAAACATTTTAGCCATAGCGCCCATTGTGGTAACCGGTTTGTGTTGTTGCTTCAAAAAAGCAGCTTTGTGCAACAACAATTCCGAAGCTTCGATTTCAGTTGCCATATCCGCTAACTTGAATGAAATCCCTTGAAACTCACAAATTGGCTGTCCAAACTGATGTCTTTCTTTAGAATATTTCAATGCCGCTTCATACGCTCCTTTGGCAATTCCCAGTGACAGTGCTCCGATGGAAATTCTTCCTCCATCCAAAATTTTCATCGCCTGAACAAAACCCTGTCCTACTTCCCCTAATCGGTTAGCATCAGGAATACGACAATTATCAAAAATCAATTCAGCTGTTTCGCTGGCCCGCATTCCCAATTTATTCTCTTTTTTTCCTGAGGCAAAACCTGCCATTCCTTTTTCGAACACAAAAGCAGTCATTCCTTTTGAATCTCCTTTTTCACCCGTGCGAACAATCACAACGGCTATATCACCAGAAATAGCATGTGTAATGAAATTTTTGGCTCCATTAACAATCCAGAAATCGCCATCCTTTTTTGCAGTAGTATTCATTCCACCAGCATCTGAACCCGTATTGTGTTCTGTCAGTCCCCAAGCACCGATATGTTCAGCGGTTGCTAATTTAGGAATCCATCTTTTCTTTTGTTCTTCGTTTCCAAAGGTCAAAATATGATTGGTACATAAAGAATTATGTGCTGCAACAGATAACCCAATGGACGGATCTACTTTTGATATTTCTTCTACAATAGTAATGTATTCATGATATCCTAATCCGGAACCTCCAAGTTCTTCTGGCACCAAAACACCCATAAACCCCATTTCACCTAATTTTTTAAACAAAGGCACAGGAAATGTCTGTGCTTCATCCCATTCCATTATATTCGGGCGAATTTCTTTTTCAGCAAAATCTCTTATAGATTGTGCAATCATGGATTGCGTTTCGTTGTAATCAAAGTTCATTGTAATAATGTTTTATTTTAAAAGTCCAAATATAAGTCAATTACATTTGCTTTATCAACAGTAAATCCCTTATTTTTTGTTAAATCCTCAATATTCTTACTATTTCCTGTTCAATTCCCACAAATTACAATTGCTACAGGCAAAGGGCAGCTGAAATAATACTATCGGAAAAGCGCTGAAACGATAGGAACACAATCCATTTTCTATACTTCCATTCCATTTTGATATCCTCTACAGTCTGTACTGAATTAGGACTGAAAGGATCGATTTTAGCAAACTCCTTGCAGTAGCAATTTTCATGAAATCATTTGAGATTGCAACCAAAGTCATTTTTTGATGCTGGTAATTTTTTGTCACAACATTAAAATCGACAAAAACAGACTCGTTGCAAAACAATGATTCTGTCAGATAACAAAAACACATCTGTACCTGCTTCCCTTACGACCTTAAAAAAAGGAGCATTGGCTTTTAACCCATCCGATGATTTCGAACTGATTGCTTTAACTAATCCTAAATTTATAAATTAAATCAAGACACCTTCCTTTCTAAGGGAAAATATTCGATGAAAATAGAAAATTTATTTTAAAAAACGTACTATTTGAGGGATACAGATTCTATAATGACTTTTCTATAAAATAAATCCCTTAAAAGAGTGACAAATTATTTTTTTATAACTTAAAACTAAATTATTGTTTTTATTTTTTATAAAAAAGAATACATTTGGACCTTAATAACAAAAAAACCATAAAATATGTCTATTTGGAAAAGAAAACCATTAGCTCAGCTTTTAGCAGAGGCCGCTGATTCTGAAAAGGGATTGAAGAAAACATTAACCGCACCCGGGTTGGTTGCACTAGGAATTGGGGCAATTATTGGAGCTGGATTGTTTTCAATAACTGGACTGGCAGCATCAATGAATGCAGGACCAGCCATAACAATTTCGTTTCTAGTAGCTGCATTTGGATGTATTTTTGCAGGTTTATGTTATGCTGAATTTTCTTCAATGATTCCTGTTGCGGGAAGTGCTTACACCTATTCTTTTGCAACAATGGGAGAATTTGTTGCCTGGATTATTGGCTGGGATTTAGTTTTAGAATATGCCGTCGGTGCGGCAACTGTTTCCATTAGCTGGTCCAGATATTTTGGTAAATTCCTGAGCGGTTATGGTATTCATATAAATGAAGCCTACATGCTTTCTCCTTTTGAAGGGGGAATAATCAATATACCAGCAGTCGGTATAGTGATGCTCATGTCATTAATATTAATGAGAGGAACCCGGGAATCCGCATTAGTAAACGGTATTATCGTTTTATTAAAAGTAACCGTTGTTTTAGTCTTTATTACAGTTGGATGGCAATACATCAGACCTGAAAACTACACCCCTTACATACCTGAAAATACGGGTAAATTTGGAGAATTTGGATTCTCCGGAATAATTAGAGCTGCAGCAATTGTATTTTTCGCTTATATTGGTTTTGATGCCGTTTCAACAGCTGCACAAGAAGCTAAAAATCCGAAAAGAGATATGCCTATTGGAATATTGTTATCATTAGCAATTTGTACTATTCTTTACATCCTTTTTGCCCACGTAATGACAGGAGTTGTAAATTACCAGGCATTTGCCGGAAAAGACGGAATTGCACCTGTTGCAATTGCAGTTGAAGCAATGGGAACCGTTGGACCGAACGGAATGATCACACCTGCTTACCCTTGGCTAAACAATGCCATTTTACTCGCTATTTTAGGGGGATATTCTTCCGTAATTTTAGTAATGTTAATGGGACAAAGTAGAGTATTTTTCTCTATGAGTAAAGATGGTCTGATGCCAAAAGTATTCTCTGAAGTACATTCTAAATTTAGAACTCCTGCAAAAAACAATTTATTATTTATGGTAATTGTGAGTCTTTTTGCTGCGTTTGTTCCTGCCAGAGTTGTTGGGGAAATGACCAGTATTGGGACTTTATTTGCTTTTATCCTGGTGTGTGTAGGAGTATTAATTATGCGTAAGAAAATGCCGGAAGCACCAAGAGCTTTTAGAACACCTCTTGTACCTTTTGTACCGATTGCCGGAGTTTTAGTATGCCTGTTCATGATGGTTTTTTTACCATTGGATACTTGGATTCGTCTTATCGTGTGGATGATGATCGGATTCGATTTGTACTTATTTTACGGAATGAAGCACAGTCATTTAAACAAAGGAAACTTTAGTTTAAATAGTTACAAAACAGTTTCAGCCTCAGGTTTAGGAATGGTATTTGCCTTAATTGTTATCGCATACATCAACCAAATAGACCCAAGTGCAGAAGGTAGTTTCTTGTTTTATTTCGCTCTGATATTTGCTTCAATTCATGCATTTATTTATGCTTACAGTTTCAAAAAAACGAGATAATAAAAACCGTTAATTAAAAAAGGGATTATAAAGTGCTTTACTGCTTTATAATCCCTTTTTCTTTTTTTATAGTGTCTTACAAATCAAAAACAGAAGTGCGTTTGGCCCTGATTAAATCCTTGAGACGAATCCAAAAAGCCAACGTCAAATAAACCGCAAACCACAATCCAACAGTAACAAACGACAAATAGATAAAAAACAATCGTACACTGCTGGCGCGCATACCCAATGTATCAGCCATACGGGAAGAAACATGAAAACCGTGTTTCTCAAAAAAAAATTTGAGTTTAATTACTACTGACATCTTTTAGTATATTTGATTGTTCTTTTTCCAATACAAACTTACAACATTATCCTATTTTCACATGGACTGGTAATCAAATTATTAGTTTTTCAGCGATGCTGTTCCAATATTCTTACAATAGTCCCTGAGTTGTAACAAGGCTTAGCTGAAAGTAATGAAAAAATAAAAAGGAAAGCGATTTATCTCAACAAATACAATTTAGCGCACGCCCGGGCATCAGACAATGCTTCGTGGTGATTTAATTCTATTTTCATTTCCCGGCAACAATCGCTTAATTTGGCTGGTTTTAATCCTTTCGCCTTATAAATTTTTACGGTACACTCCCAACGAGAAGCGATATTCAAATCGGCATAATCCAAATTATAAAGCGCCATTGATTTAGCCAGAACATTTCTGTCAAAACTTTCATTATGAGCCACAATCACTCTGTTTTTCAGCCGTTTTTGTATTTCAGGATATACTTGCGCAAATGATTTTGCATGCACCGTATCTCGTGGATATATTCCATGCACCTGAATAGTAAAAGGAGAATAGAGATTATTTGGCGGCTTGATTAAACTGACAAATTCATCTACAATTATTCCATTTTCTACGGTAACTATACCGACCGAACAAGGATGGAATGCTGTTGCGGTTTCAAAATCTATTGCGGTGAAGGTCATTATATCTGTATGTTTATAAAACGAAAAAGCCACAAATTTAGCGAATTAAATTTGTCAAATTCATGACTTTTAAAATTTTAATACTTGAAAACGGAACTATTATTTTACCCTATCTTGTTTAAAAAACGGGTATTAATTCTTTTAGACATTGAATTAAGGTCCGTTAAAGCTGCTCTTTTAAGCAGACTTAACCCGCTGCCATACTTGCATAATTCCAATCTATGCGAACCTCATCTCCTGTCACTGAAGATTTAGTACATCAATCCAGTAATCCCTGACCCATTTGTATATTTAGAAATCTGAATTATTCGACGTGATTTATAAAGCAAAAAAATCCGTCTCGAAGGACGGATTTTATATAAAAATAAATTATTGAATTAGCTATTGATTTGGAAATCCATAGCTATTCGATATTTTGCCACCGGAAACCTGAATCGTAGTGGCCGGAATAGCCAATAAATAAAGCGGAGAATAATTAGCCGTATAATCAGCCGGAAGATATCCCCCAAATACACCGGTAGTATTTACTTCCCAAGGATTAGAGGCATCATTGGTAAGATCAATACCATAAGCTACTTTTGCATATCCTGCTGCTGTAGCTGCAGTAACTTCGGTCGGAGTTAATGGTTTAAACAATCCTTTAATAGCCAACATCGATTTTTTTAATGTTACCGTTGCCGGAGCAACCCAATCCGTAGCCGTGCCTCTCCAGGCTGGAAATAAAAGCGGATACAACGGGTCTGTTGCCCCAACATAGGTATTACCCGTTAAGATATCGCTTAATCCTAAAGCTTGAGCGGCGGCAAGAGTGACAGTTTTAGTATATATATAATTAGAAATCACGTTGCCATTAGGAAAGGTATAGGAACCAGTGCTGCGAAGGCTATTTATCATAGTGGTCATTTGAGTTTGTAATTCATTTACTTTCTTGCCTAAGATTCCCCAACGAACCAAATCCATTTTACGTTGACCTTCACCTCCCAATTCAAATGCGCGTTCGTCTTGAATAGCAGCCAAAAGAGATGCGCCAGATTTACTATTGACATAACCCGAAGTCAATGAAACATAACTCGCATCACTTGGATTGAAAGCGCGTTGACGAATTTTCAACAATTCCCCTTTAGCATTAGCATCATCTCCAAGCACGGAATAGGTTTCAGCCAACAACAATATCATATCTCCCATACGCATTACTGGTGCATTAATACCCGTTATTCTTTGTTTAGTTGCAAAAGTTTTGTCAGACATACGGGAATAATCCCACTTATTCAATGACAATCCCCCATTACTTTTATTTCCCTTTTTAAATAACAGCATTTTTTCATCAGCTGCACCTCCTAAACAGGTTGTCGTAACCGTTACATCACGTCTTAAATCTTTATTGTCAAACATACCAAAATAGTAGGTTGGAAAAAAACGCATTTGCCCATACCCTTTTGGAGGATACGCTGTCGCGCCTCCATCAGAGGGACGACCAAATGCATAAGGACGTTCGCTTGTGGTAACCCCCGCTATTTGACTCACCTCAAAAATCATTTCAGGACTTATCTTATAATCCATTCCATTCTGAAAAATAGTTTGAAAAGGATTACTGAATTTTTGAGCTGGAGTTCTTGAATCAGAAGTTACAAGATGTGCATTTCCTTCATAAACTAACTTTTTCAAGTACGCATTTGCCATACTGTAATATTTCAGGTAATCGGATCGGCGTACCATTTTTCCTCTGGTAGGATGCGATTGCAGCACTTCTCCATCACCTGTATAATTTATATGCCGAAGCGCATATCCTCCACGGATTAAAGCCATACGCCCTATTAATCCATCAACATATTCTTTAGTCATACGAGTAGCAACAGTACCAACACCATTGGTGTTTAACTTATACATCATTGGCTCCACTTTAATAAGATTAGCCAACTCGGATTCCTGAATGATATTTCGATCGGTTAAACCGGCATCTTTGTAATCTGCTTCTGATAATATTGGTTTTGTAAAATAAATAACATCTCCCCAATTTCTGGTGAGCTCAAAATACATGGTAGCACGAATAGCTACGGCTTCCCCATATAAATGAGTTAAAGCAGATGCTTTTGTTTTATCTGTAGCAATAAATTCTGAATTCGATTCAAAAGCATCGATAATCACATTACAACGACTAATCGTTTTGTAAATTCCATTCCAGGCATCCGGTGTATTATCTGTTGAGCTTGGCGCTTTATAGTATAAATTTTCAGCATTAAAACGCCCTGCAACCGTTATTACATCTGGTCCAAGTTCAATATCTGAACCAACACCTGTTACATCATAAAACAATCTGCTTGAGTGTATCCCAGATTCAACACTCAATAATTCATAGGCACCTAAAATTGCTTTATCAGCTTCCGATGCCGATTGAAATACAAACTTCGAATCAAATTTCGAATCTGACTGCACTTCAAGAAAATCTTGACATGATGAAAACATCAAGGTTGACAAGATACCCAAGTATAAAATTTTTCTTTTCATTTTTATATTTTTTTAAGATTAATTGTCCGGACTTAGAATTTTACATTTACTCCAAGAGTAAATGTACGTGCTTTAGGATAGGCCCCAAAGTCCATTCCTGGCGTAGGATACGTATTATTTCTACCATTTCCAGCATCAACCTCAGGATCATATCCAGTATATTTTGTCCATATCCAAGCGTTGGTAACTGTTGCATACAACCTCAAATTTTGAATTGCTGCTTTTTTGGTAACATCAGAAGGCAAAGTATATCCAACTGTTACATTATTTAATCTTAAGAAAGACCCATCTTCAATTCCATCGGAATGTACCACTCCATTTTCATGAAAAGGCATGTATGTTTTAGCATTAACATTTAAAGCATCTAATGCTGCCGGATCATAAACCCTAACTAAATCCCCACTTGAATTAACATCAAATAAAGTATAGGCATTTTGCACGGAAGCACTAAAATTACGGAACGGAAGTTTGTTCCCATACGAGTTTGCCAATTTGTTGGCATTATAAATATCGTTACCGTACGAACCGTTAAATCCTAACAATAAATCAAATGCTTTATAGCTTGCATTAATGTTTAATCCCCCAGTAAATTTAGGATTGACATTCCCAATAATAGTTGCATCATCTGATTCGCTAATTTTTGTAGCACTAAGTGTGGAACCAATTTTTTTAAGTTTTACCATACCTGGATACGCTCCTGTAAGACCTGGAATATTACCCAAAACTCCACTTGAATCAGCTAATCCAGGTTTAAGAGTATACGTTTTTGTAGCAGCATTATAATTAAAATCGGCAGTTGTATAAAACCCATCGTATTCAAAACCACGAATCAATCCAACAGGATCTCCTACTCGAAAAGCATAATCTCCTCCGACTGGTATTGTTGAAGTAGAGGACCAGTTACTGGTGTAATATTTATAGTCTATCCCTGCTGCAAGCGCCTCAACTTTATTTCTATTAACAGATACATTCATATTAGCTGATAATTTGAAATCTTCACTTCGAACAATATCTCCACCTACAGAAACCTCAAAACCAATATTACGGGTTTGCCCAACATTCGCCATTTGTGATACATATCCGGTATAAGCAGGTACGTCATTTACCAATAAAAGATCTTTAGTTGTATTCCAATACGCATCAATTGTACCATATAACCTGTTATCAAAGAATCCTAAGTCCACCCCAAAGTTTCTTGTTATTGTTGTTTCCCATTTCAAATTTGGATTCACCAGCATAGTAGTAGAAGGAACATAAATTGCATTAGCCACATTATTGTATCCGTAACCGCCAGAAACACCGGTCCAGTCTGATCTCCATAATCCAGATGAAATCTGGTCGTTACCTACCTCACCATAACTTAAACGCAGCTTCAGATTACTAACCACTTTAGAATCTTTTAAAAAGGATTCATCCGAAGCTCTCCATGCAAATGCACCGGCAGGGAAATAACCCCATCGGTGCGATGGCGCAAAATTACTGGAGCCATCGGCACGCAATGTGGCAGTAAACAAATACTTATCTTTAAAAGCGTAGTTTACACGACCAAAGAATGAAGCCAGATGTCCTGGAACATCATAGGTATTCAAAATTTTTACCGCGTTTTGATCACCATACTGGCTCATCAAAGCAAATGCTCTGTTATAATCAAATGAAATTGGATAATTAGTGCCTGAAATCTTGGTATTTTCCCCTTCATTAGCATTAATCTCCTGTCCTAAAAGCGCATCCAATCGATGATTATCCCCTAATTTTTGGAATTTATAATTCGCTGTATTTACAAAACGATAGCCTGTGTTATAATTCTTGGTAATTGCAGCATCACCCCCCTGCACACCTACTGTATTTTTCACAAATGCACCAGTAAATTGATATTGAGAATTATATCCTTTAGACATACCATACTCCGAACGCAGGGTTAGTGCGGCATTCACTTTCCAGTTAAGAGCTGTATTTACTCTATATTTTTGGCGTACCGTCCTGTCATAAATATCATTGATAGTTGGAATTGGATCGAAATCCGGCCTAACATAATTATCATATAAACCAAGCTGAGAATTATTTCCGCTAATATCCCCCAAAGGAGTAACAGGGGTAAACCGTAATGATCTGGTTAACCACGACCCCACCGTATTAGTCTGGGCTTCACTTCCAAAAATTTCTTGATTACTATAATACAAATCCCCTTCAAAATCAAGGTTTTTTGCGATTTCACTTTTTAATTTCGCCAATACATCCGTTCTTTTATACCAAGATTGAATTTTCAAACCATTATCAGCCAAATTATCAAAAGAAACACTGTATTTGGTTTTTTCATTCCCGCCACTAATTGCAATATTATGGTTTTGCGAAGTGGTACTGCGAATAACCTCTTTCTCGATATCTCTCGAAGCAACATTCTTATAGGCATTTATACCATCCGCATTGAGGCTACTGTATTTAGTTCCAAGTCCATAAGCCATTGCCCAGGCATCTCCATATCCAAACAGGGTTCCATAATCCCAATTCAATTTTACAAAATCGTATGAATCTAATGAACCTAAATATTTAGAAGCTGTTTTAATTTGCGTACTACCATTATAGCTAATACTTATTTTACCACTAGTAGGGGCTTTTGTAGTCACAAGAACAACACCATTTGCACCACGAGCTCCATAAATTGCGGTGGAAGAGGCATCTTTCAATACATCTATACTTGCGATTTGGGAGGCTGGAATATCATTAATACTGCTGACAGGGAATCCATCAACAATAAATAATGGATCATTACTTTGAGTAATAGAACCTCCTCCACGTATTCTAATGGAAACTTTAGCATCGGGGCGACCATCAACCGCTGTAATATTAACCCAAGTTGCAGCACAAATGTTAAATAAAAGTTAATTTTGATTATATTTGTAAGATATTACCCTGATTAAAGAGTTACTGTTTTGAAGAAAGCCAGTAAAATGGGGCTTTTTATTTTCCGATTCACTTTGTAGTACACAGCGAGCTATTGTTCTTTTAGATTCATTATCAGAACTTTGAAAGATGTACTTCAAA
>NZ_JBLVPW010000033.1:0-41128 GCF_048286715.1 Flavobacterium kochi | reverse complement strand
AACCAGAATTCCGGCAGGGATAGTATTCACCATTGAGGTGCTAGGTTTTACCGCTGCAATAGTAAAGTTAGCTATTTGGTTCTACTTTTTGTATGTATTTGAATTCCGGTTTAAACTTTCGTCGGAATATCTATATATTTCAAATAATTGTATTTTAATGTCGAATAAAATAAAAACAATTTAATTTAAAGCATTCATTTTAAAAATCATAATGAGTCTAAATTATTATAAAAAAACCTTAAGGTGTTCGAACTCTCTATTACCAGTAAATATGGAGATTTGGAGATTTTACACAAATAGTCAACAATTTTTCGAACCATAAAAAAACCTCCAAAATCAAATGACTTTGGAGGTTTGTAAATTATGGTGGGCGATGAGGGGTTCGAACCCCCGACCCCCTCGGTGTAAACGAGGTGCTCTGAACCAGCTGAGCTAATCGCCCTAATGCTGTGCAAATATACATCTAGAAATTGTATTTACAAGCGAATTACAAAATAAAATAAACAAAAAATAGATAAAATTTCCTTTTACGCTCTTTTATAGCACTTTAATTATCCAATGAAACAGTGCTGTTTTTTTGTAATGAGTCGTTATAGTTATACATTTGCGATATAAATAATATATAATGGCACGATTCAAAGAAAACGATTTACCAAAATCAAAAATTACCGCAAGTTCACTCAATAAAGCGACTATTATATTTCAATATGCAGGAAATCATCGTTGGAAATTTTATGTGGGTCTTATTTTTTTATTATTTACAGGGGCAACAGCATTGGCTTTTCCTAAATTAATGGGAATGCTTATTGATTGCGTAAAAAACAAAGATAATTCACAGGCTAATACTATTGCTTTAGGTTTAATTGCTATCTTATTTCTACAATCCATTTTTTCATTTTTCAGATTGTATTTATTTGTCAATTTTACAGAACATACATTGGCAAATCTTAGATTATCACTTTACAGTAATTTGGTAAAGCTTCCGATGTCATTCTTTTCACAAAAGCGCGTAGGAGAATTAAACAGTCGAATCAGTTCTGATATAACGCAAATACAAGATACATTAACCTCTACAATAGCTGAATTCTTAAGACAATTCATTTTAATTATTGGGGGTGTTCTTTTGTTGGCGAATGAAAGTATCAAGTTAACATTGTTAATGTTATCTGTTGTTCCGCTTGTAGCTGTTGCGGCAGTTATTTTTGGAAGATTTATCAGAAAATATTCAAAAAATGTTCAAGATAAAGTTGCTGAAAGTCAGGTAATTGTTGAAGAAACCATGCAGGGAATTACTATCGTAAAGGCTTTCGCCAATGAATGGTACGAAATTGCACGTTATAATGGCAAGATAAAAGAAGTGGTTAAAATAGCCATCAAAGGAGGAAAATATAGAGGGTACTTTGCTTCATTCATTATTTTTTGTCTTTTTGGAGCTATTGTTGCCGTAGTTTGGTTTGGTGTTCGTTTGAGCATTAGCGGAGAAATGAGCGTGGGACAACTAATTTCGTTTGTATTGTATTCCACTTTTGTAGGTGCTTCTTTTGGAGGAATCGCGGAACTTTATGCGCAAATCCAAAAAGCAATTGGTGCAACTGAACGTGTTTTTGAATTATTAGATGAAACTCCTGAAAAAATTAATTCAGTTCAAAATGCATCAGCCAGCCATAAAATTAAAGGCAATGTTACTTTTAAGAATGTAGCTTTCAGTTATCATTCCAGAAAAGAAATCAAAGTATTGAAAGATGTGAGCTTCACCGCTAATTATGGCCAAAAAATAGCGATAGTGGGGCCAAGTGGAACTGGAAAATCGACTATTGCTTCTTTATTGTTGCGTTTCTATAATATTGATAGTGGAGAAATATTGGTTGACGGGAAAAACATCTACGATTATGATTTAGAAAATCTTCGCGGTAATATGAGTATTGTACCTCAAGATGTGATTTTATTTGGTGGAACCATTAAAGAAAATATTGCCTACGGAAAACCGAATGCTACTGAGGAAGAAATTCTTCTGGCAGCAAAACAAGCCAATGCCTTAAATTTTATTGAAGGATTTCCTGAAAAATTTGAGACTGTTGTTGGCGAAAGAGGGATTAAACTCTCCGGCGGACAAAGGCAACGTATTGCAATTGCGAGAGCATTGCTAAAAAACCCAAGTATTTTGATTCTGGATGAAGCTACATCTTCATTAGACAGTGAAAGTGAAAAATTAGTTCAAGAAGCATTAGAAATTCTGATGGAAGGAAGAACAAGCATCATTATTGCCCATCGTCTTTCTACTATCAGGAGCGCAGATCAAATTTTGGTTCTTGATAAAGGAAAAATTACTGAACAAGGAACACATCAGGAATTAATTGCTTTAGAAAATGGTATGTATAAAAATTTAAGCAATTTGCAGTTTAGCAATTCTTAGGCTACCTAAAATTCCAATAAAAAACTCCATTCGGCCAGTTCAAGCCGAATGGAGTTTTTTTATTTATACCCTTCTGCATTTAAATCCTGATTACAGAGGCTTTGTTACCTAGACCTATGATTCCTATTTCCCTTTTCTTCTGTTGCGTTCCGCTTTTATCATTGCTAATTCACGGCTGGTTTGCCCGGCAACTGAAGTGTTTTCTTCTGCACGACGAATCAAATACGGCATCACATCTTTTACAGGGCCAAAAGGCAAATATTTAGCAACATTATAACCATTAGCGGCTAAATTGTAACTGATATTATCACTCATCCCATACAATTGACCAAACCAGATTCTGTCATCGTTTGATTTAATTCCTTTCTCTTGCATCAATTCCATCAGCTTATAGGTGCTTTCCTCATTATGGGTTCCAGCAAAAATAGACATCGTATCTAAATGTTCAATCATGTAATGCACTGCCTCGTCATAATTTTCATCTGTAGCCTCTTTTGAAGTACATATTGGTGAGGGATACCCTTTTTCTTCGGCACGCTCAATTTCTTTTTCCATGTAGGCACCGCGAACCAATTTCATTCCAATTAAAAATCCTTCTTTTTTGGCTTGTTCATGTACTTTTTTCAAATAATCCAAACGGTCCCAACGATACATTTGCAGCGTATTGAAAACAATTGGTTTTTCTTTATTGTATTTACGCATCATTTCGGTAACTAAATCATCAGCAGCATCTTGCATCCAACTTTCTTCACCGTCAATTAGCAATGCTACATTTTTTGAATGAGCTTCTTTACAAACCAAATCAAAACGCTCCACTACCCTATTCCATTCTGCCTGCTCTTCTGCACTTAATGTCTGTTTTTCTCCAAGTTTTTCATACAATTCAAAACGTCCAAACCCAGTTGGTTTAAAAACTGCAAAAGGAATTGCTTTACGCTCTTTGGCAAATTCTATCGTTTTTAAAGTCATTTCCAATGCAGCATCAAACTGATCTTCCTCTTCTTTACCTTCTACAGAATAATCCAATACAGATGAAACCCCTTTGGTAAACATTTTATCCACCACTGAAAGACAGTCAACCTCATTTACTCCGCCACAAAAATGGTCAAAAACGGTAGCGCGAATTAAACCTTCAACAGGAAGATTTGCTTTCAGTGCAAAATTCGTAACCGCTGTTCCAATTCGAACCAAAGGCTGATTATCAATCATTTTGAAAAGAAAATAAGCTCTATCGAGCTCGGTATCGCTTTTTAATGCAAACGCAACTTGTGTGTTATTGAATATTTTTTTCATTTTTTGTGATATTTTTGTACAAATATAGATAGAGTTTTGAATATTATTCAGCAAAAATTACCTTATTTTGCTCTTTCAATTAATCAATACAGATGCAATCAATTCAAGCCAACAGTTATCCGATTCATTTCAACGAAAAAGGATATGAAGCATTAAACCTTCATTTAAAAGAGAACAAATATTCTAACATATTTATTATTGTGGACAGCAATACAAATGAGTTTTGTTTGCCAAAATTTCTAGCTTTTTTAGAAACTGATCTTACTATTGAAATCATTGAATTTGAAGCAGGGGAACATAACAAGAATATAGAAACCTGTGTGCAAATTTGGAATGTCTTAACTGAGCTTGGTGCTGACAGAAAAAGCCTTGTGCTTAATTTGGGTGGAGGTGTTGTTACTGATTTAGGTGGCTTTGTCGCTTCAACATTCAAAAGAGGAGTTGATTTTATTCATATCCCTACCACTCTATTGTCCATGGTTGACGCTTCAGTAGGCGGGAAAAATGGTGTTGATCTGGGAAATTTAAAAAACCAGATCGGAGTTATCAATGTGCCTAAAATGGTTCTTATTGACACCCAGTATCTAAACACATTACCACAAAACGAAATGCGTTCCGGTCTAGCCGAAATGTTGAAACACGGTTTAATATACGATAAAGAATATTGGGAACAATTTCTAGATTTGAAAGCCATTGATTTTGCTGATTTTGATGAATTAATATATCGTTCTGTCGCAATAAAAAACGAAATTGTTAAACAAGATCCAACGGAAAAAAACATCCGAAAATCATTGAATTTTGGTCATACTCTTGGTCATGCTATTGAAAGCTATTTTCTGGAGAATGAAAACAAAAATACTTTATTACACGGAGAAGCTATTGCTGTTGGAATGATATTAGAAAGTTATATTTCTTTGAATAAAAATTTGATCAATCACGAGGAATATTTTCAAATAAAATCAACTATCAAGACTATATATGATGACATCATTTTTGAAGAAAATGATATCGAACCTATTTTGGAATTGCTTATTCATGACAAAAAAAATGAGTACGGAACTATTCAGTTTGCGTTAATCGAAGGCATCGGAAACATAAAAATTAATCAATCAGTTGAGAATGAATTAATTCTTAAAGCATTTCTGGATTATAAATCTTAATTGTTTTTTTATAAAAAAGGATTGCATTACGTATATAATATTTTTTACATTTGCTGAGATGAAAAAAAATCAAAACAAGAGAAATTATAGTTCTAAGAAAAACCGAAACAATATGTCTTTTTTAAGAATATTGAAACGTTTTTATTCTATCAAAGGAAACTTTAGTTTTGATCTTTTTCAATATTTGAAATCAGACAATGAAAAGCTTCAAATAATTTATGCAAATATCAGAGTCTGAATTTTAGATTAATTATTTTTTCGTGTATTTAATCTAAAATTCTAAAAACCAAATGAATACAAAATATTCTGATTTAATAAATCAAACTTATTACTTTCCACAAGAAGAGTTTACTTTAAACAAAGATAATCTTCAGTTTCACAATATTGATTTGATGAAACTGGTAGAGAAATATGGTACGCCATTAAAATTTACTTATTTACCTCAAATTTCCAATAACATTAACAAAGCCAAAAGCTGGTTTCGTAAATCGATGGAAAAAAATAAATATGAGGCAAAATACTATTATTGTTATTGCACAAAGAGTTCCCATTTTGAATTTATCATGAATGAAGCTTTTAAGAATAACATTCACATTGAAACTTCTTCCGCTTTTGACATTAACATTGTTGAAAATTTATTGGCAAATGGAAAAATCAATAAAAGCACTTATGTGATTTGTAATGGTTTTAAAAGAGATCAATATATTGAGAACATCGCCCGATTAGTAAATAACGGACATAAAAATGCCATTCCAATTATTGACAATTACGAAGAATTAGATTTACTTCAAGGTCAAATAAAAGGAAAATTCAAAATCGGAATTCGGATTGCTGCTGAGGAAGAACCTAAATTTGAGTTCTATACTTCAAGATTAGGAATTGGATACAAAAACATAGTTCCTTTTTATAAAAAAGAAATCAAAGAAAATAAGAAATTGGAACTTAAAATGTTGCACTTTTTTATCAATACAGGAATTAATGACAATGCGTATTACTGGAATGAATTAGTAAAATGTATCAAAGTTTATGTTGCATTAAAAAAAGAATGTCCTACATTAGATGGATTAAATATCGGTGGGGGCTTTCCAATCAAAAACTCATTGGCATTTGAATATGATTACCAATATATGATTGACGAGATCATCAATCAGATCAAAATTGCCTGTGATGAAGCAGAAGTTGATGTTCCAAATATCTTTACAGAGTTCGGTTCCTTTACTGTTGGTGAAAGCGGCGGTGCAATTTATCAGATTTTGTATCAAAAACAACAAAATGACAGAGAAAAATGGAATATGATTGATTCCTCTTTTATCACCACTTTGCCAGATACATGGGCTATTAACAAACGTTTCATCATGCTGGCAGTAAATCGCTGGAATGAAACTTACGAAAGGGTACTGTTAGGCGGAATGACCTGTGACAGTGATGATTATTACAATTCAGAGCAAAATATGAATGCCATATATTTGCCAAAATACAACAAGGAAAAACCATTATATATTGGATTTTTTAACACCGGAGCATATCAGGAAACTATAGGTGGATATGGCGGTTTACATCACTGCTTGATTCCACAACCCAAGCATATACTGATCGATCGGGACGAAAATGGAATTTTGGCAACTGAGATTTTCTCAGAACAACAAACCTCAGATGATGTTTTAAAAATATTAGGTTACGACAAAAAATAAATATTTAATTATACAATTAGTCAATTTAAAAATTCGTTAAATTTGAAATACAAATTCAATGTTTCGATTTTTAAATCTTTAAATTTAAAAAAATGAGCAAAGGACCAATCAGTCAGTTTATTGAGAAGCATTACCTGCATTTCAACTCTGCATCTTTAGTTGACGCGGCTAAGGCATATGAACAACAATTAGCCAACGGCGCAAAAATGATGGTGAGCATGGCCGGTGCTATGAGTACAGCGGAGATTGGAAAGATTTTTTCGGAAATAATCCGTCAGGACAAAGTTCAGATTATTTCTTGTACAGGAGCAAATCTTGAAGAAGACATTATGAATTTGGTAGCCCATTCTCATTATGAAAGAGTTCCCAATTATAGAGATTTAACGCCTCAAGATGAATGGGATTTATTAGAAAGAGGTTTAAACCGAGTTACCGATACTTGTATCCCAGAACACGAAGCATTTCGTCGTTTACAAAAACATATTTACAAAATTTGGAAGGATGCCGATGATAAAGGCGAAAGATATTTTCCGCATGAGTTTATGTACAAAATGTTACTTTCCGGTGTTCTTGAGGAATATTATGAAATTGACTTAAAAGACAGCTGGATGTATGCAGCTGCCGAGAAAAATTTACCTATTATTGTACCAGGATGGGAAGATAGTACGATGGGAAATATATTCGCATCTTACGTGATTAAAGGTGATTTGAAAGCATCAACAATGAAATCAGGAATAGAATACATGGTTTTCTTGTCAGATTGGTATCCAAAAAACAGTACTAATGGTGTAGGTTTCTTCCAAATTGGTGGCGGAATTGCAGGGGATTTTCCAATATGCGTTGTACCGATGTTATACCAAGATATGGAAATGCACGACATTCCGTTTTGGAGTTATTTTTGTCAGATTTCAGATTCAACAACCAGTTATGGTTCTTATTCTGGAGCGGTACCGAATGAAAAAATTACTTGGGGTAAATTAGATATAAAAACTCCTAAGTTTATTATTGAGTCCGATGCTACAATTGTGGCACCTTTAATTTTCGCTTATTTATTAGATTTATAGAATAACTTTATGAAAAGAGTAATAGTTGATTACGCAAAACTTACGAACGAAATTTTGAACCTTTTGGTAGAAAAATTTCCTGAAGGATATGATGATTCAAACATTATCCGTTTTAGAAATGCTAAAAATGAATTAATAGAAGCTGTCGAAGTACGCACGGAAGACACCATTTATTTAGTAAAAGTCAGTACAAAATTAGCAGACAGAATTGAAAATTATGATGAAGATGATGATCTCGATGCAGTTGTTGAACCGATAAGCGGTTTAGAACTTGACGATGATGATTCAGTGGACGACGATGACGACGATGACGATGCTATCGATAAACCAGATTCTGATTCAGGAGATGACGGAGACGATGATGACGATGATATTGAAGATAAAGATATATCGGATGAAGACGATGAGGATGATGAAGATTAATTCAACTCTTAGATAACAAAAAAGGAACTCTCAAAACGAGTTCCTTTTTTGTTAATTTAGAATTCAAAATAAACGCCAAAATGATCCAGCAAATTTTACATACCAAACTCAAGGAAAACTTTGGTTTTGAAAAATTCAGACCCAATCAGGAAGACATAATAAATTATGTACTTTCCGGTCAGGATACTTTGGCTATAATGCCAACTGGTGGTGGTAAATCAATTTGTTTTCAATTGCCGGCTTTAATTTTGCCCGGAATAACAATCGTGATTTCGCCATTAATTGCTTTGATGAAAGATCAGGTTGACAGCTTAAAAGCGAACGGTATTGAGGCCTGTTTTATAAATAGCAGCCAAACTGAAGCCGAACGTCAATTTTATATTGAAAGCTTAAAAACGAACCTAATAAAATTAGTTTATATTGCTCCGGAAAGTTTATCGTATCTGGACACTATTTTCCATACTTTAACTGTAAGTCTTATTGCTATTGACGAAGCACATTGCATCTCAGCTTGGGGACACGATTTTCGTCCTGCATATACTAACTTGGGTTATCTAAAAAATCGCTTCTCCTCTACTCCAATCTTAGCTTTAACTGCAACTGCCGATAAAGCTACCAGGAAGGACATTAGCGAGCAATTAAATCTAACAAACCCTAAAACAGTTGTTGCTTCTTTCGACAGGAAAAATCTAAGTTTAGAAGTACGTCCTGCTTTAGATCGCGTAAAACAGATTATCGATTTCATTCAGGAAAAACCAAACGAATCCGGAATAGTTTATTGTTTAAGCAGAAAAACAACTGAAGAGCTTGCTGAAAAATTACAAAAAATTGGCATTAATGCTAAAGCATATCATGCCGGTTTAGACAATAAAATTCGTTCAAAAACCCAAGACGAGTTCATCAATGATGATTGTCAGGTAGTATGTGCTACCATAGCTTTTGGAATGGGAATAGACAAATCAAATGTCCGTTGGGTAATTCATTATAATTTACCAAAAAACATCGAAGGCTATTATCAGGAAATAGGCCGTGCCGGCCGTGATGGATTATCTTCAGAAACGGTATTATTTGAAAGTTATGGTGACGTAATTCAATTGCAAAAATTTGCTGCTCAAGGTTTAAATGCCGAAGTACAATTGGCAAAACTGGAAAGAATGAAGCAATATGCTGATGCCTTAAGTTGTCGCAGGAAAATATTGCTTTCGTATTTTGGAGAACTCGTTACGGAAAACTGCGGGAATTGCGACATTTGCAAAAATCCACCTTCCTTTTTTGATGGAACTGTAATTGCCCAAAAAGCATTATCGGCCATTATTCGTTTGCAGGAAACGGAACCTTTACCGGTAATCATTGACTTTTTACGTGGTTCAAAAAATGCATATATTTACGAAAAAGAATATCAAAATCTTAAAACCTATGGCATCGGTATTGATCTTTCTTGGTTTGATTGGAATCAATATTTAATCCAACTTATCAATCTTGGATATTGTGAAATTGCTTTTCATCAGCAAAACAAGATTAAACTGACTGCATTTGCAAAAAAAGTATTGTTTGAAGGAGAGAAAGTACAACTGACTATAGTCCAAAAAACCAATACCTACAAGCAAGAATTCAAAGAAACAAAAAGCAAATCTACTGCAAATACATTATTTGATCTATTACGAAAACTACGGTACGAAATTTCGAAAGAGGAATCTGTTCCTGCTTATGTGATTTTTAGCGATGCCGCTTTGCGCCATATGGAAATCGAAAGACCTACAAGCGACCAGGAATTACTGACAATTGACGGTGTTGGAAAAGCAAAATTGGAAAAATATGGCGATCTATTCATCAAAGCTATCATAGATTTTCAAAAGTCCAAAGTGGTAAAAAAAAAGAAGGAAGCCACAACTTATAAAAAGACATTAGAGTTGTACCAAAATGGATTATCAGTTGAAGAAATTTCTCAAAAGCGAAAATTAGGCTTGAGTACGATTATGTCACATTTAGCCAAATTATATGTTGACGGAGCCGCCATTGATTTAAATCCGTTTATATCAAAAGAAGAAGTATCTCAAATCGCTGAAGCACAAATAAAACTTGCATCTCCAAATGCTTTGAAACCATATTTTGATTATTTTGAAGAAAAAATAGATTACGGGAAAATTCGATTAGCATTGGCTATTCTTGAAAAAGAAAACGCTGTAGTTTAAAAATTATGATACAATCATTCTCTCCTTTTGTAAATTCTAGCACTAAAATTTTAATTTTAGGAACGATGCCTGGTATCGCCTCCTTGGAAAAACAGGAATATTACGCGCACAAAAGAAATCATTTTTGGAAAATAATGTATACTATATTAGGTCATCAACTCATATCAGAAATTTTTGAAGATAAAATACAATTACTACAAGATAACAAAATTGGATTGTGGGATGTATTGGGAAATTGTGAAAGAAAAGGAAGTTTGGATATCCACATCAAAAATCATACTGAAAATGATTTCGAAACATTGTTCAAAGAATTTCCGGCAATCACCAAAATCATTTTTAATGGAAAAGAAAGTCACAAGTACTTCCTGAAGAAATTCGGACAAATAAAAGGCATCACATATCATGTGATGCCTTCAACTAGTCCTGCTAATACAATGTCTTTTGAAAACAAGCTAAAAATCTGGTCAACTTGTTTCGAACAAGCTATAAATACCTTTCCTTAAAAACCCTTTGATGGTGTTTTTGATGACCAATAATAATAAAACCTATAGCACGAACTGAAATAGACGTATTAGAAGCTGTTCCAATTCTCTTTAGTTGTTCCTCTGTAAAGCTCTTAAAAAGAAATAAATTAGAATGTCTGACTGCTGATAATTCCGCCAATAAGTCTTGAATATTTCTATCGTCTGCATTCGTATTATCTACATAATCATTTTCTTCAAAACCAGGTAATGGTGTTTTGTCATTTCTGGAAATTCGCAACGCACGATAAGCAAAAATTCTTTCCGTATCAATGATGTGTTGAATGATATCCTTGATGGTCCACTTTCCTTCAGCGTACGTGTAATCAAATTTATCCATGGGGATATTTTGCACAAAACGAATAAAATCGTGAAGACAAATTTCCAATTCATCAATCATTTCAACATTCCCGGCAGCTTTAACATAAGTTGCGTTAAATTCAGAATATTCACTAATAGGCAGTTGATCTGTTTTCATTTTTTTAGAATTAAGCTGAATTTCTACTTGCGTTCGTATTTCCAAAAAGAGAACGGGTTACAATTTTTTCGTAAACTTTAATCAAGCTTAGATCTGGATTTTTCTCCTTATTAATTTCATTAATTCTCAACAAAGCATATTGTTGTATCGTTAATAATGGCAATACAATACGCTCTCTTATCTGTATAGATGCTTTACCATCAGGGTAATTCTCCATTAATTCTTTATGACCGGCTATTTTCAAAAGCAAACGTTTTGTTTCTAAAAATTCATCATAGATTATTTGCCAAAAAACACCAAATTCCGGGTCTTTTTTCATGTAGGCTGTCAATGGGAAAAATGATTTTGCCAATGACATCATACTGTTTTCCAATAAGGTTTTAAAGAACAAAGAGTTGTCATATAGATCCTGAACTTTATTCCATTGATCCGTATCTTCAAAATGTTTCAAAGCAGACCCTACTCCAAAAAATCCAGGTACATTTTGTTTTAACTGACTCCAGGATCCCACAAAAGGAATTGCTCTCAAATCTGCAAAATCTAAACTTTCCGATTTACTTCTTTTCGAAGGACGACTTCCAATATTTGTTTTAGCATAATATTTCAAAGTACTCATTTGCTCCAAATAAGGAATAAATTTAGGATGATTTTTAAAACTCAAATACTTTTCATATCCTAATCCTGCTAATTGATCTAAAATTTCTTTTTCATTAATTGACAATTCATTTTTACCTTTACTAAAAACCTGATTAGTGACACCGGCACTCAATAAATTTTCTAAATTGTAACGACAAGAATCTAAAGTTCCAAAATTAGAACTTATCGTTTGTCCTTGTACAGTAACCTGAATTTCGTTGTTTTCAATATTTGGACCCAGCGAAGCATAAAATTTATGTGTTTTACCGCCACCACGAGCCGGAGGACCACCACGACCATCAAAGAAAATAGCTTTTATACCATATTTTCTAGAGATTTCAGTAAGTTCTTCTTTGGCTTTATAAATACTCCAGTTTGCCATTAAATAACCGCCATCTTTCGTGCCATCAGAAAAACCAAGCATTATAGTTTGCTTATTATTTCTGTTCACCAAATGTTTCGCATAAGCCGGATTGGTATATAATTTTTCCATGATCGCATGCGCATTTTGTAAATCATCAACAGATTCAAAAAGCGGAATAATATCAACTGATGGATTTTCCCAATTACTTAAACGGAATAATGCAAAGGTTTCCATTACATTCAGAGCGCTTTCATTATTACTGATGATATAACGGTTTGCACCAAATTCTCCGTTCTTTTCTTGAATTGTTTTTATAGCCTGAATCGATTCAATAGTCGATCTCGTCATTTCATCATTAAATACATTTGGATTTAAATCCCCACCAATAGTAGAAAGAACTGCAAATTTTTCTTCTTCCGATAATTCAAAATAATTCTCGGGAAAAATATCAGGATTTGAATTCAAATAAAATTCTACAACATCATTAAATACCGCATCATGAATTTTACTGTTTTGACGAATATCCAAAGAGGCAAAATGAAAACCAAATAAATTAACTTTAATTAAAAGTGCATCTAGCTCATCAAGATATAATGATTGATGCTGGTCTATAATTATCTGTTTTATTTTTTTTAACTGTGACTTAAATTCATCCAAAGTGATATAAATCTCTCCTCGTGAATAAAAAACAGAACGATAAAGTTTATATTCAAGTTCTGAAACCAAAGTATCTACACCTGAAAATGTTAACTTACGTTTTAAATTTCTCATTTCAATGTAATAACATTTTAAAATAGAAGTTCTTAAACGCTCAGCAACTTTCAAAGTAATCTCTGTCGTAACAAATGGATTTCCATCACGGTCTCCACCAGGCCAAAATCCAAGTTTAATTAATGGATTTTTAATTGAATTTCCATTAAAAATATTCTTCTGAAGATAATGAACCATGTCTCCCGAAGTTTTATAAAATACATTTTCAAGATACCAAATCAAACTCACCGCTTCATCAAAAGGATTCGGTTTTTCATTTTGAATGAAAGGAGTTTTACCCAATTGAGCCAACAATTGTTTGATGTCAAGCAAATTATTTTTACGGATAGCATCCGTTAAATCATTGATAATACCAAGTACAGCACCTGGATAAAACTGTGTAGGATGAGCGGTTAAGACCGTTCTAACATTGAAATCTTCTAAGAAATCAATCAATTCCTCTTCCTTTTCTTTTGCTTCTGATTTTTCTTTAATGTCTCTTAACGATCCTCTTCCTTCCATATTGTTCACTACAGGAAAAGCAGCATCTTCAATAGCATCAAACAACACTATTTGGCGTTCGATATATTGAATAAAACGGAACATCAAATCAATTTTTTCCGTTTCTGAAGCACTATGCAAATATCTTTTAGCAAAAAAATCGACTATTTCTTTAGGTGTTTCTTGTTTTTTAAAACCCGTATCGCAAACATCTGTAAACAAAGGAAGTAAAACACCTGTATTATCTATAGAATCAAAAGGTAATGTAATAAAAACACTATTATAAATGTGATATTTTGAAAGAACATCTTGATTAAAACGTTCTATTTTAGGCAGCGTGTACATAATTCAGTTATAGTTGATTTAGTTAGTTAATTTGTCATAAAAAAACCCCAAGAATAAACTTGAGGTTATATTTTAGAATATAGCGTTCAAGATTAATTACATATTTTTAAAAATAGTATGCATTAGGCGCTTCTTATCATTTATACTTTCTTCAAGCGAAATCATAGTTTCAGTTCTGTAAACACCTTCTATATCGTCAATCATAAAGATAACATCCTTGGCATGTTTCGTGTCTTTAGCTCTGATTTTACAGAAAATATTAAATTTACCTGTTGTTACAGAAGCAACTGTTACATAAGGAATTTCATTAATACGCTCTAAAACAAATTTTGTTTGAGACGTATTGTTAAGAAAAACACCTACGTATGCAATAAAAGAATATCCTAATTTGTCATAATCAAGAACTAATGAGGACCCCATTATAATTCCTGCATCTTCCATTTTTTTTACTCTAACATGCACCGTTCCAGCTGAAATCAACAATTTTTTTGCTATATCTGTAAACGGAACTCTTGTGTTGTCTATCAACATATCTAATATCTGGTGATCTACTTCATCTAAACGAAACTTACTCATATTTCTTTAATTAATATTAATAATTGTAATTACAAAGTATAAATATACATAAAAATTAATAAAACGATATAAATATTAAACTTTTATCATTCCGTTAACAAATTTTATGTTATTATCTAAGCAAAAATCAGCTTTTTGATTTAATTTCGGAAAACCACCAAACTCATCTTTATATACTGCTCCTTTAGCATCGTACACATAATGACCAAAATGATTTTCTAATTCGCCAATTTGTGAAATGTAGGCGTTAAAGTAAATCTGATTTTCAATTAACTCTTCTTTGTATTGTGCTGCAAAATTGGTGATTTTTTCGATACCATCATAATTTATTTTGATGTTTTTATACATTAAATCATAAAAAACGACTTTATTTTGAGGAATATTCAAATATTTGTTAATTCCATTATCAACTATAACGTTTTCGCTAAGTATCGTAAAACTGGAAATTAACGCCATAAAGACAAATTTTCTCGTTTCTTCCCTTTCATAATCATTTGCAAAATGTCCAGCTTCAAACAATAAAGTAGGCGCCCCTAAATACTGAAATGTATCTCCGATACAATTTATATTAAAAGAATCGTCAAAACGTCCTATCTGACCTGGTAAATAGGACTGCAACACATCGTTTATTGCTGCAATTAAATTAATCGCCTTCAATCTGGATTCATTTATCTCCCGTCCTTCATTATAAGAAGGCGCTAAAAAAGATAATGTTGCTGGTTTGCCCGTATCATTAACTCCAAATATAGTACGTTGATCATGAAGATTAAAACAGTAGTCAGGTTTAAAAGATTCAAAAGTTTCTCTTAATACCTTGCTTTCGGGCTGTGAAAGATCCTGAGAGTCTCGATTAAGATCGATTTTATTAGCATTTTCACGGGTATATAAAGTAGCTCCATCAGGATTTAACATTGGGATACTGCAAAAAGTAAAGCTAGCAAGCAATTGCTTCGCCAAGTCTGAACCGCCAGTAAGCACATTTAAGAAATCAAAAAGAGCTTTTGTAGTTGTACTTTCATTTCCATGCATTTGAGACCAAAGAAAAATTTTAGTTTTACCTTCTCCAATTTGATAAGAATAAATCGACTTTCCGAGGACTGACTTTCCAATAATTTTAAGTTGATTATTGGTGTTTAATTTCTGCAATAAAGGTTCAATTGAATCTAAAGTAACATAACGACCACGAATAGATTCTTCTTTATATTGATTGAATAATTGTTCTAAATTCATACTATATTATTTGATTTACAAAAGTAAACATCTTTATATTTACATTTGTAAACAAATTAAATTTCAATTATTTCAATGATGTAAACACTTTTTCACTTGCTGCTATTCTAAAGTACGTTCCTGTAATTGACAAATGTTACGAATATATTAATACTAGATCAATCTGCTATTTATCAATCTAATAGACATAACTATTAATAGTTTTAGTTTAGACTAATTGTTAAATTAAAGGCTATTTACACTTGTAATTTTGGTGCTTTCGCTTAATTTAGTTACATTTGTAAATCGATTATTTTTAATCACAATTCACAATGGTAAACACAGAAGATTTTATAAAAAGATTAGAAATTATACTGGATTATTACGGTCTGAATGCTTCCTCTTTTGCAGATAAAATTGGTGTACAGCGTTCCAGTTTATCCCACCTGCTTTCCGGAAGAAACAAACCAAGTCTGGATTTTATCCTTAAAATTTTAGACGTTTTTCCGGATGTTGATTTGTATTGGATTTTGAATGGAAGAGGAACATTTCCAAAAAGCACGGAGTACAGTGATACAAAAGAAAATGCGTCTGAAGAAATTGTAAAACAAAATATTCCTACTCCATTAAACAACGAAAGTAATCAAGGAAATTTATTCGCAGAAATAAAAAATACGAATCTGATTAATGCTTTTGAAACAAAAAAAATAGAAAGTCAAAATATAGTAAGTAAATCTACTTCTGGTGAAATTGATAAGATTGTAATTTTTTATAAAAATGGAACTTTTAAAAGTTATGTTCCTGATTAGGAAAAAAAACAATCCAGATTTCCGAGGGCACTGAAAAAGTCCCCTATGAAAAATACTACGAGAAATAACCTGGTGTAAATACAAATAAACGCTCTAAGAATTGCTTATTTGATACAAAAATATTTAGGCATGCAAATATGACAAAGAAAAGGGCTTGTACACACATAATTGTACAAGCCCTTATCATGAGTTTTTCAGTGCCTTCCAGATTCCCGAATTGTTTTTTTTTCAAAAATAAAATAAATAACCAATTTTCTTAAGGATTGAAATTACACCAGTCTGTATTCATAAATTCATTGAAACCCTATTGGTTTAAGTTTTTGATCACTAAACGCTATTACTCTCTTTCCCCTTAGCAGTTACTCTGCTGTAAACAACTTCAACAGTATTTACTAAAAATGTTCTGGTTGCATCTGAACTTATTTAAAAAAATATCCCTTTTCAGGAATTTTTCCTTCTACTCCAATGTAATGTTTTTTCAGAATATCCATATCAGCTTCAAAATTTCCTGAAGGCATTAATGGAGTTCCTAAATTGACTTCTTTTTTACCAAAATTAAAAGTAACTGGTATCATAGGAACATTTGCTTTTAAAGCAATGTAATAAAATCCTGTTTTTAGTTCAGTTACTTTTTTACACGACTGACTTCTTTTGTTAAATAAGCACCCGCTTCAGTAAGTTCAACTTTTCTATTATTAACACGTTTTGCTTTATCAAAAAGTTCAAAACCCAACTCACTTTCCAATTGTTGAATTTGATGGGTCAAGGCAGGTTGAGTAATGTTTAATTTTTCAGCAGCATTACCAAAATGCAGTTCTTTTGCAACTACTAAAAATGATTTTAATTTACGCAATTCCATTGTTAATGTATTTTATAAAGATCCCCTAAGAATCAGTTCAAACGGATTTTCTATATGTTCTTTTGAAGCATTCAACACCAATTCCGCTGCAGATTTTCCCATTGTTGCAAAATCAGTTGAGATTGTGGTCAGTCCATTCATTATAAATTTTTTGAGAGGCGTTTCATTATAAGAAATTACTCCAACCTGTTCTCCTACCGTTAAATTTAATGTTATAATTTTATCCAGGATTTTTACTAAATCTTCTTCCATTAAATTGATGTAGACTTCTCCCTCATTTACTTCTTCAAGATCTAAATCATGAACTATTTTATAGTTAAAAGCATAACTGTAACAAAAATTTTCAAACCCTTTTACTATCTCTTTAGGAAAATAACTATTTTCTGGGAAAATTAGTTTTAACGTGTGGTATTTGCTTAAAGGTTCTAATGCTTTGCTAAGCGCGTTATAAATATCTTCTTCAAAATTCTCATAAACGGCGCCATAGTTTCCAGTAATTCCTTCAATTTTTTTACCTACAATGATTAATTTTTCTTTTGGAATTTCCTCAATCAATAATTGATATCCTTCTGCTTTTTCAATAAAATGGGGAATAATAACATAATGGGTATACGCATTTTTTTGTTGGTTTAACAATTTTTTGAACAACCCGTAGTCATTGTTATAGATATAAAAATCAATAGCCGCTTTTTCGCACAAAGTCTCTACAAAAGCATCGTAAATAATTTTCTTATGAGCACTTAACTTATTGAACATTAAGAATATTTTCAAATCCTGTGAGACATCCGTATTGGCAATAAAGTAGCCTTTTCCATGAAAAGCTTCTAAAATACCCATTTTACGAAGTTTATTATATCCTTTTTCTATTGTAACCCTGGATATTTCGTATTGAAAACTCAACTCATTAATAGACGGCATAGCATCCCCTTTTTTAAGAACACCTTGCTTTATCGCATTCAGTACCGCATTGACTAACTGCTGGTACTTTGGAGTAGCAGAAAGTTCATCAATTCTGAGGCTATCAATTTTTGACATTTTTTTCATATGTGTTTTGTTTTATAGCTTTTGGATCATGACGATTTCTAGCAAGTTTAAATTATCAGGAATCAAAATAACAAGCTAATTTTATTCACTAATGAAACAGCAGTTATAATTAAGTAAATATACTTACTTTGCATTTAGAAGCATAACTATTTTAAAAGTTGAATATAAAACATTTCTAATTCAATTTAATAAACGCATTGTGTTTTTTTTAGCACAATGACCTAAGAAATATAAAATTCTAATTATAACCTTACAAAAAAGCCTCAAGAAATTCTTGAGGCTTTAAAATTAATACGGTGTATCAAAAAACAAAATGTCTCTAATAAATCTGTCCGTTAAACATTTAATTTGGTTTCTTTCTTTTTTCTCGTTCCTGTACATCAATCACTGCTACAGCAGTCATATTAACGATTTCATTTAAGTACAGCCGATCGCTACGAAATAAAAATGATTTCAAGAATTAATGGATAAACAATAGGTGTAAATGACTCTCTTTTCATCTATTCTATCTAAGTAATTACTGTATATTTACGACCGTACTAATAATTCAAAACAGCACCAGAATAATCAATATATTTAAAAAATATCTTACATTTAACTTAGATTAAATACGATCACAACTGAAATCTTTATTTTGAGTAAAACTGTCTCCAATGATTAAAAAAATATTTAGTTATCTCATTCCAATAAAAATTTATCAAACGAAATCTTCATTAAGCAAATCGATAGAAGTAACTTGGGCAAATGGGGAGTTAGTTTTAGATTCTGAAAATGCCAATTATTCTTATGGAAGTCTGCAACGTATTTTAAGGATAGGACTAAAAAACATTGGCTACGAAAAAATAGCCAATATGGAACATATCTTGGTTTTGGGAGTGGCTGGAGGTAGTGTCATAAAAACGTTGGTTGATGAAATTAAATTTAAAGGAAAAATAACCGGAGTTGAAATTGATTCCGATATAATTACAATAGCTAACAAATATTTTGACTTAGACAAAATACCCCAACTTGATATTGTTATTGAAGATGCATTTGAATTTGTTTTGAAAACCAAAAACAAATATGATTTGATTATAATCGATGTTTTCCAAGATATTACAATGCCAAATTTTTTATTTGAAACATTTTTTATCAACCGTATCTGTTTCCTTTTAAGAAGTCGAGGTTTTATTCTTTTCAATACCATGATGTTGAATGAAACACAAAATATAAGAAATCAAAAATATGTTTCTGAATTTTATGAAAACCACTTCAAAATAAAAACGATTCCAAGAATTGAAATACACAATGAATTGATTGTAATTGAAAAATTAGAATAAAAACTGCTCCTACTAATCATTATAATAAATCGCAGATTTAACACTGAATCTGTGAATCTGCCGTTGAAATCAAACAAAAAAAATTACAAAATTACCGCTAGGAAAAACAGCTACAGGATATCAGCCCTAGTTTAATCCCATACAAAAACGGATTCTAACGATCCAAACGATTAAAAATAATGACCGTCAGGATGACAATTACAGCATCTTTCTCGCTTTTTCTAAGTCTTCCAGGGTATCAATTCCGATTCCGACATGAGTAGTTTCGACCATTTTTATTTTTTTTCCAAATTCTAAATAACGAAGTTGCTCTAGTTTTTCGGACGCTTCCAATGATTTCATCGGTAAACTATAAAAGTCTAATAAAGCCTCTTTTCTAAAGGCGTAAATCCCGATGTGCTGCATATAACGAACACCTACATTTTTTTCTCTGGGATATGGAATTACCGAACGCGAAAAGTATAGTGCAAATCCATTTTGATCCACCACAACTTTTACATTGTTGGGATTGTTGATGTCTTCTTCGTTTGTAATTTCGCGCATTAGTGAAGCCAAATCCACTTTTTCATCCAAATCATTTCTAAAAATTTCAATGACTTTTGCCAAAGGTTCCGCATCAATAAATGGTTCGTCTCCTTGTACATTAATCACAATATCAACATCTAGATTTTCGACGGCTTCCGCAATTCGATCACTCCCCGATTCATGTTCCTTGATGCTTCGAATCGCTTTTCCACCATGAGAAACAATTTCATCAT
The DNA here is from genome assembly GCF_048286715.1 of Flavobacterium kochi. NCBI lineage: Bacteria > Pseudomonadati > Bacteroidota > Flavobacteriia > Flavobacteriales > Flavobacteriaceae > Flavobacterium > Flavobacterium kochi. Next base: position 20,723 of record NZ_JBLVPW010000033.1, on the reverse strand, counting down.
AAATTAAATCCGAATCGGTTACTACAAAAACATCATCAAACAAATGGGTATTTATGGCGGCTTCATAGGTCCTTAAAATGACCGTTTTACCTCCCAGATCCTGCATTAGTTTCGCAGAAAATCGTGTGGAAGCGTAACGAGCGGGAATAACTGCTATTATTTTCATTTTTATATTTTTCATTTTGCCACGAATACATTAAGTTGCAAAGTTTTTATTTTTTAATTTTTATCTGCTGCAAACGGGACGATCAGGTTAGTTGGGCGCTAAGTTAGTATGTTTTTAGGATTTACAAAATTGTTCTTAAGGCAATCCCTAAGTTTGTTTTAAGGCAACTAATGAGCAATTTTAAAACATCCTACATAATCTTCATCGAAGTCATGCTTAACGAACCCGCCAATAATTTGTCATTAAATAAACTGAGTTCTTCGCTTTTTCCTTTTAATCCTAAAGTATAAATCAAAGGCAAATAATGCTCCGGTGTAGGAATAGCTAATTGGAGCGCTTTGCTTTGTTTTTCAAAATCAATCAATGGTTGAAAATTACCGTCCAGCAAATAATTGTTTACCGTTTCCCTTGCTTCAATTGCCCAATCGTAACCGTAATTGTCTTTATCGAAATTGCGATAGTCGACCAATCCCAAATTATGAACAATATTGCCACTGCCGACAATCAGGATTCCTTTGGTACGCAATGCGCTTAATTTTTGAGCCAGTTCAAAATGGTATTGTCCGGATTTTGTATAGTCAATGCTCAACTGGATCACTGGAACATTCGCTTGGGGATATAAATGTTTGATTACACTCCAGGCACCGTGATCTAAACCCCAATGTTCGTCTAACTCAACTGCTACCGGTGTCAATAATTGCTTTGTCGCTATAGCTAATTCAGGACTGCCTTTTGCGGGGTATTGTACATCAAACAACGCTTGCGGAAAACCACCAAAATCGTGAATCGTTCGAGGCATTTCCATTGCGGTAACTTTGGTTCCTTTAGTAAACCAATGCGCCGAAATACATAAAATAGCATTCGGTTGTGGTAAGGTTTTAGCCAAGTTTCTAAAACCGGTTACAAACTGATTTTCCTCAATGGCGTTCATCGGACTGCCGTGTCCCAAAAACAGCACTGGCATTTTTTCGGTGTTCGAAAAAGAGCCTGATATTTTATGTAAGTCGTTTAATGTGTTCATGATTATAATTTATAAAATTATTCTTCAAAATTCTCATCCTTAAACCCTATCAAATATAATTTATTTTTTGCTCTGGTCATCGCGGTGTACAACCAGCGTATGTAGTCCCTGTCAATTCCGTTTGGCAAATAGGGCTGTTCTATAAAAACCGTATTCCATTGCCCACCCTGCGACTTATGACAGGTTATTGCGTACGAAAATTTTACTTGTAAACCATTAAAATACTCATTGGCTTTTACTTTCTGGAATTGTTTGAATTTGGTTTCTCCTTCGTAATCTTTCAACACTTCCTGATACAATCGGTTTGATTCCTCATAGGTCAGCGATGGCGATTCACTTTTTATGGTATCCATTAACAATACGGTTTCAAATGGAATCTGATTTGGGTAATCAATCATTCGGATTTTTACTTTGGCAAACTTAAAACCATACAATTCTTTGATATTGAAAATTTCTAATATTTCAATAATATCACCATTAGCAATGAAACCTGCTTCATCAGAATCTTTTAACCAAAAATAATTGTTCTTCACCACCATCAAAAAATCGCCTGTGGAAAGTTCGCTTTCTTTATCAAGGATTTTGGTTCTGATTTGCTCATTGTATTGATTGGCTCTTTTATTGGAGCGAACAATAAAAGCGGTATCTTCTATACTGTAATTACTGTAGGCCGAATTGATGGCATCCTGAATATCGTATCCATCGGTCAGACGAACAATATCTTTAAATTTTTTCACATTAAATTTGAATTCATCGATAAAGGAATCTTTCAATAACTCCCTAAGTTCGGTTGCATTATGCAAAATTCCGGAACTTTCTTCCTGACGCATGACTTCATCCAACTCGATATGTTCTACCTCCTTGTCATAATTCATTCCTAAAGTGCGGATGTCCAAAGCGGGGCTGATATCCAAATTCACCGGAGGCAACTGAGCAGTATCTCCCAATAAAATCATTTTGCAATTGGTTCCTGAATACACATAAGAAATCAAATCATCCAGCAAGGAACCGTTTTCATATAACTTAGAATCTGAATTGGTGTCCGAAATCATCGAAGCTTCATCGACTATAAATATAGTGTTCTTGTGTTTGTTTTGTTGTAATGTAAACGAAACGCCACCACCGGAAGATTTCTTAGGGAAATAGATTTTTTTATGAATTGTAAAAGCCGGTTTATTCGAATAATTAGCAATTACCTTAGCTGCACGACCCGTCGGTGCCAGCAAAACATATTTTTTGTTGATGTCTAACAAACTATTTACAATCGTTGAAATTACGGTTGTTTTTCCAGTTCCCGCATACCCTTTTAGGACGAAAATGGTTTTATTATCAGCTTCGGTTAAAAAAATAGCGATTTTTTGAAAAAAAATATCTTGTTTGTACGTGGGTTGAAAAGGAAATTTTCTCTGTAAAAGACTGTAAAACAAGGAGGAATTCATGTCGAATTGATTACTATAAATGAACATCAAATATAAGTATGAAAATCGAGGCAATCGCATAAATTGGCATTAGAATCAAAAAAAATTGTAAGTTTGTCTCCGCATTTAATTCTTGTAGTATATATAAGGTAGAAATGGATTGAAAAATCAAATTATGTCAATACAAAACACAAATATCACCGAAAAAAAATATAAAAAACTGTCCATCCAAGTTTCTTTGACTGGACTTTCTTTTTGTTGTTTTGACACGCTAAACAATACAGTAACTTCATTTAACGAAGTGCATTTTGATACTTTTCATAAAGCCACAAAAATTGAAGAATTATTTGGTGATGCTTTTCGGGATTATCCACAATTAAAGGATTCTTATGATGAAATTCTGATCATTCACAATAATAATCTTTCTACTTTTGTTCCTTCAGCTCTTTTTGACGAGAACTTTTTAGGTAGTTATCTGCAATACAATACCAAGGTTTTTGAAACCGATTTTTTTGCTTTTGATGAAATTCCAAACTATCAGATGAATGCGGTTTATATTCCCTATGTGAATATCAATAATTTTTTTATTGACCAATTTGGTTCTTTCGATTACAAACATGCCAATAGCATTTTGGTTTCCAAATTATTGGTTGCATCCAAAAATAAGGATGAAAAAAAGATGTTTATTCACATCAATTCCGGGCATTTTGAAATTATTGTGGTTCAGAACCAAAAATTATTAGTTTTCAATTCTTTTGATTACAGCACACCCGAAGATTTCTTGTATTACATTTTATTTTCAGCCGAACAACTGAATTTAAATCCCGAGAACTTCCCATTGGAATTAATCGGAAATATTGATGCCGAAAGTGATTATTTCAAAATTGCTTACAAATACATTCGCAACGTTTCACTTATTGATGTGGAAGATTTGCGATGGAACAATTATTTTTCTGAGGCCGAAAACAGAAATCATTTTATACTTTTCAACTCATGAGAATCATTTCAGGAAAATACAAAGGAAGACGCATTTTTCCTCCAAAAGGACTTCCCGTTCGTCCCACCACCGATATGTCTAAAGAAGCATTATTCAATGTTTTGAACAACCATTTCAGTTTTGAAGGACTAAAAATATTAGACTTATTCTCAGGAACCGGAAATATCAGTTTCGAATTTGCCTCGCGCGGTAGCACGCCAATCACTTCTGTTGATGCTGATTTTGGCTGCGTAAAATTCATCAAGCAAATTGCCTCTGAATATGATTTTAATATTGCTGCCACAAAAAGCGATGTTTTCCCCTATTTAGAAAGATGTAAAACTTCCTATGATATTATTTTTGCTGATCCTCCCTATGCATTAGATCAAAATACTTTTGAGAAAATTATAGAATTGGTTTTCGAAAAAGAGTTACTTAATGATGAGGGAATGATGGTAATCGAACATTCTAAATACACCAAACTGGATCACATGATTCACTTTTCGTTTAAGAAAAGTTATGGTGGTTCCATTTTTAGTTTTTTCGAAATAAGCACTGATAACGACACGGAAGATTCTGAAAATGAATTAACCCAAAGCGCTGACGAAGAAGAGTAATCTCGCTATTTCATAAAGAAACTCCTGAAATCTCAAGGTTTTCTCTATTTACATTTACCGAATTCTACTCGAATTTTCATCAATATTTTTTTCCTTAAATTCTGTATTTTTTATTTTTCCAAAGGAATATTTTATTGAAAAGGAAACTAAGTTTGCATCGGTATAATAAATTCCTTTTGCAGTTATGTTATTGATGGTAAAGTCTTCATGATATTTCATTTGTCTAAAAATATCGTTATAACTTATTGTACAATCAAATTGCTTAAAAAGCGTGTTAGAAATGGCAAAATCTATTGTAAACAAAGCGCTTCTTTCAAAAATACCCTGTTGCTGTCTTGTCAAGCCCCAACCGGTTAAGGACACTTTTATTTCTTTTGGCAACTTGAACGAATGATTCGAATAATAATATAAATACGGTTTGGTATCATTTACAATAGCTTGTTTATCTTCAATTTTACTCAAGATAAAATTTAAAGTATTGGTTGTTGTCCAAAATTTATATTTGAATGGAATCGAAAATTCTAAATTGAAACCTGTTTCTTTTTCAAAATTTGTAGTTTTTAAAGTCAATACGTTTTGAGAGGAATCATAAGAAGAACCGTAATAAACCGGATTGATAATTTTGTTGCAACTCACTTTTACGGATTTATCCCCATATTGATAACTCACAGCCACTTCATCCGTAATTGTTGGGTCCAGGTTGATATTGTTCGACCAAACAAAATAGGGGTTTATATATGCGGAAACCTGACTTGTTGTGGAAAAATTAGGTCTTGAAATGCTTTTAGCATAATTAAGATTAATTGTATTTGTGCTGTCCATTGGAATTTCGATCGTAGCTTTTGGAAACAGATTAATGTAATTTTTATCAATTAATAAACTGTTTTCCGCTTGATATTTTCCTTTTGCAATGGTATTCTCAGCCCTCAAACCAAAGAAATACTTTACTTTTTTGACGCTTCCGGAAAGTTGCGAGTAGGCTGCAATATTAGTTTCATTATAATTATAGTCTGAATTTATTGTAATACTTGGATTTACATTTTCTACTAAAAAGTTAGTATTCGAATCTGCCTGAAGGTAAAGTGTTCCGAGTTCCAGCTTCATTTTGTTTCCAAACTCTTTTTCGAAATCAGATTTTCCCGAAAAAACAGCAATACTAATTTTTTGATTCCTATTTTGTGAAAGTTCAAAACTGGTATTATTATAATTATTTGTAATTGTACTGGCAACTTGCTGATTGAACCTGGAATATTGAAAGCCCGAAAATAAAATCCCATCGACACTTTTTATTTTATGATTGTAGTTTATATATCCATTTGAAAAGTTCCGGTATTCGTCATTCAAATTCAAAGTTCTAATCCTATTAATTATACTTTGTTGCTGATTATAGGTATCTGTTAGGATATCAAATATGTCTTTTTGGGTTCTTCTACTAAAATTTAAAGACCAATAATCCACTTCATTAATTTTATAGAAAATTCCTCCTCCAAAAATAAATTGCGGTCGCTTAGTAACTGCTGTAGCCAAATAATTTGAAATAATAGTACGAGATGGAATCATAAAATCATTACCGTTGCTTTCCCAGACTTTAATTTGATTGTAATTAAAATTTGTTTTAAACTCCAATTTGTTTTTCTTCAGGCTAGCGCTAATCTCCAAATAATTATTGAAATACTTTTTAAAAGATGCCACTTCAGATACAATAGTTTGAAAACCTTCTTTTTTACTAAACTTGCGGGTAATCAAAATAACAGCTCTTCCGGCTGCTTCAAATTTAGAGGAGGGATTGCTGATTATTTCAATAGTTTTAATATCATCAACAGCTAACGTATTCAAATCATTCATTCCTACCTTTTGATTGTCGATATACAGTAATGGATTTCCTTTTCCTATAACCGTAATGTTTTCTTTATCTACACTCACCTGAATATTGGGTAATTTTGCTATTAAATCTATAGTATTAGGAATTGAATTATAAATAGAATTGGCAATGTCAACTTTACTATTTCCATTTTTGTTAGTAAACAATTTAGTTGGAGCACTGACGATTACTTCGCTTAATTTATTAGAAATACTGTCTTTCGGGGTTTCATTTTGTCCATATCCAAATCCTGATATAAAGAGACAAAGTGCAATGATGTTATTTTTAATTCCTATATTTTTTTTCATTTAAAATTGTAATTGCATTCGAAACATTGCAAAAATGCTTCTAAATAAGCACCGCCTGAGTTAATCGAAGGTTAATACAAGGTTAATGGCTGAATTGAGTTATAAAAGACTTATTTTTGAATTGTATTTTGTAGCAAATGAAACAAAGAATCAATTTATTAATTGTGTTTTCTGTCATCGCTTTGATAGCTTTATCGCTTGTGCAATGCTATTTGGTAAAAACAAGTTACGATTATAAGGTAGCTCAATTTCACTCGGAAATTAAAGAGGAGATTGCTGCTGTCTCTAATGATTATAGCGATATTGATTCGGCAATGATATACAAAAAAGAATCCCTTTATAAGCAATTAGCGGAAAATTATATTCGAGATAAAAAAACTAAATTTCAAATTAAAAATGCGCTCCTTCAAAACCATTTTAGAGACGAGTTAACCCGAAAACTGCAACTTAAATTTGAAAGAGAAATCCCAAACATTACTATTGATTTTGCCGTTGTTCTCAACAAGTTTATCATTTACAGTCGAAAAAAAACCGACACTATTTATTCCGAAAAATCATTTATAAAAAACAAATTGTATGGCGATTTGGCTTCTTTGGACAATGCTTTTTTAGTACGAAATTATGTTGGAACAACAAGTGGTTCACCGACGCTGGATTATAAATTACTTACCGAAGATTCTATGTATGTTTCCGTAATTGATTGGGAAACCATAATTCTAAAAAGAATGAGAATGGTGTTGTTCTTATCCCTATTTTTAATTCTAACGTTAATAACTCTTTTTGTAATTGCCATTAAAGCATTAGTCAAACAAAAAAAGGTGAACGAAATCAAAACTGATTTTATCAATAATATCACCCATGAACTCAAAACACCTTTGACAAGTTTGGGGATTTCCACAAAAATATTGGAGCGAAAAGACATTCGGGATAACGAAGTCCAATTCAACGGTATTCTCCATACAATTTCACGGCAAAATAATCGTTTGCAAAATTTGATTGACCAGGTAATGGCAAGTTCATTGGGAGAAAACGAAATTGAATTACAAAAAGAAAAAATTGATTCGCAGATTTTTTTGAATACAATTATTGGCGATTTTAGAATTTCAAATCCAAAAATGAAGATCATAGTGGACTTCAATGCAGAAAAAATTACTTTGTTATTAGATCAATTTCATTTAACAACTGCCATTCAAAACGTACTCGAAAATGCCGTAAAATATGGCAGCACCACTATTACCATTAAAACAGAATTAATTCGAAACCAATTTTACATTAGTATTAAAGACAATGGAATTGGAATTTCGAAAAATAACCATTCCTTACTCTTTGATAAATTTTACAGAGTCGAGCAAGGCAATTTACATAATGTAAAGGGACTGGGTTTAGGGCTTTATTATGTACATCAAATCATAAAAGCACACCAAGGCTCGATTGCTGTCATCAGTGATTTAGGAAAAGGATCTGTATTTACTTTTATGTTTAATGTTTAATAATTCTCTATTGAAAAAACTACTTTTAGTCGAAGACGATGCTGATTTTGCATCTGTTCTGAAACAATATTTGGAATTGTATTCATATGACGTCACCTGGGCCGAAAATGGAGAAGAAGCATTGGTCATTTTCAAGTCTTCCACTTTCGATATTTGTGTTTTCGACATTATGATGCCAAAAATGGACGGGTTCACACTTGCTGAAAAAATCATTAAAATCAATCCTGAAATTCCTTTTGTTTTTCTAACGGCAAGAAAGTTAAAAGAAGATAAAATCATTGGATTAAAATTAGGTGCCGATGATTATATTGTAAAACCTTTTGAGGCTGAAGAACTTGTTTTACGATTGACTAATATCTTAAAGAGAAGTCAACAAAAACAAACGATTTTTTCAAAAACTGATGAATTACGAATTGGTATGTATTTATTCGATACCAAACGTTTGTGTCTAAAAAATAACATTAAAACACAACAGCTCACAGAGAAAGAAGCATCTCTTATTCATTTCTTTTATATTCACAAGAACCAAATGCTAAAACGAGAGCAAATCTTAAAAGCGATTTGGGGAAACGACGACTTTTTTTCCGGAAGAAGTATGGATGTCTACATCAGTAAAATTCGAAAATATTTCAAAGAGGATTCTCGAATTAGTATCGATAGCGTTCGGAATATTGGATTAGAATTTAAAATTAAAGACTAAGTCATTCTTTTTTATCGCAACAATTTCTCCAATATCATTTGATACATAGGTGTTTCAACCGCATATTTTATCCCTTCCTTTACCACATAGTCTGTCAAGGAAGCTACTTCTGTTTCTCGATTTGCTAAAAAATCCCTGTGCATCGATGAAGTGGCATCTTGTGGAGATTTTTCCAGTTTGACAATCGTTTGGGCAACAATGTCCTTGGGCATCGCTAATCCTTTTGCCGCAGCTACTGAAGTAATTTCATTTAGCAGTGAAATATAAATTGACTTGCTAGCCGGATTATTCAAAACAGCGCCGATATTTTGATTTAAATACGAAGTAGCCGAAGCCAAAGCTGAAATAAAAATAAATTTTTCCCAAACCGTTTCTTCAATACTTTCTGCAAGATAACTTTCGATTCCGGCATTTTTCAATATGGCTTCTAACGTATTCAATTGGGAAACAGGAGCGGTTCCTGAACCAAAAAATAGTTTTTCAAAATGGCCTAATTTTCTAATAACTCCGGGAGACAGAATCATCGAAACAATATAGGCGCAGCCTTGCAAAACAATATTTTCAGGAAACAACGTTTGTATGCGTTCCGTAGCATCAACACCATTATATAAGGGAAGAATTACCGTATTCGGCGAAATACAGTTTTGTACAGAAAGAAAACTGGATTCGATATCATAAGTTTTAGTCGCACAAATAAGGTAATCCAGTCGCCCAATTTCTTCCGGATTGTTAGAAACCAAATTTGGAAAAACAATCATTTCACTTTCGTCTAAAATAATTTTCAATCCATTTTGGGATATTGCTTTTTGGGTTTCTCCACGGGCAATAAATATAATTTCTATGGCATCGGAATGAAAGTAAGCTTTGGCCAATAATCCCCCAAAATAACCACCTACTCCACCCAATCCTAAAATTCCAATTCTTGTTTTCATATTAATACTGTCAATCGATGATAATTCATTATATCAAATCGAAACACAAAGTTACACAATCAAACTTGTCACAAAGACACGAAGGCTCAAAGAAAATGAGTTATTGATACATAATTCCAAAAAAGTAAAGTGTAAAAAACGAGAAAAAAAGTAGTGCCTTTGTGGCAAAAAAAGAAGGAACCTAACGTCTTCACTTCTTTGTAGATCAAATACATAAAAACTTAGGGTCTTTGCGCGCCTTCGCGACAAAAAATAAAAAATGCAGACCTATAAGCCGGATTCTGTCACCGAAAAATCGGAGCCTTATCATTTATCTAGGCTTATAATTACTCATAAGCTCAAGCTATCTACCCTTCAACAACGGACGAGAAGCCCCTAAATGCTGATATACTTGATATTTCACCGCATAGAGTTTACCTGGTTTCACTACAGCATTACCTGTACATACTTTCTGTTGCACTTGTCCTGAATCGATTTCTCAACCCGACGGGCGTTACCCGTTATGCTTCCCTATGGTGTCCGGACTTTCCTCCCTTCTGATTGCTCAAAACGACGATAAGGCGGTCTGCGGTGCGAATTTACAACATTTAATCCTGTTTTTTGGTTTTAGATTATTTACTTTAACAACTCTTTGACAATGAATTCATAATAAAATAGTTATCTTTAAACATTAACAATAAATCTAATATTATGTCAAACATATATCATTATGCTAATGTTTCTAAAGCCTTAGACGATTTGAATGAAATGGGATTTACGTTCGATTTTAATCTTCATGAGGAAGACATTATCAAAAATCCACATCGATATGAAATAGAACACATATACCGATACGAAGGAGACAGCGATCCTGACGATGAAGCTACTGTGTACGGTATAAAATCCAGTAGCGGTAAAAAAGGGGTGTTTGTAGCTGGTTTTGCTGCAAATTCTGAAAATGATGCTGCAAGGGTTTTGCATGAAATCAGCATTAAAGGAAGACAAAAGTAAAAATAAAGTAGATTTATTTCGACCTCCTTTTTTTAAATTATATCAAAGGCTATTTGTAATTTATTTATGAGAAAAAACTTCACGATTTAATATATAAATTAGATGTCGCTTTCCGAAATAATAATAAGACGAATTGAAAAAGAAGGTCCATTATCTTTTAGAGATTTTATGGAGATGGCCTTATATTATCCTGAATTGGGATATTATAATTCTACTCAAAACAAGATTGGGGCGGATGGGGATTTCTATACCAGCGCTAATCTTACTGCTGCATTTGGTGCTATGATTGGACGTCAAATCGAAGAAATGTGGCAAAACTTAAAGAAAAAGCCTTTTAAAATTGTGGAATATGGTGCCGGTACAGGCCTATTGTGTCATGATATTTTAGATTATCTCAAAAATAATAACTCTTTATATAAGAAGGTAAGCTATTGCATTATTGAAAAAAGTGCCCGCATGCGGGAAATACAAAAGAAACATTTAAATGAAAAGGTTACTTGGTATAACTCTATTCAAGATATTCCTGAAATTAACGGCTGTATTTTGTCCAATGAATTGATTGATAATTTTTCGGTTTATCAGGTAATTATGGAAGAGCAACTGAAAGAAGTCTTCGTAGATTATAAAGAGGGTTTTATTGAACTACTACAACCTGCAAAAAAAGAACTCCTAGATTATTTAACTGCATTAAATATTCAATTGCCAGCAGGATTTCGCACAGAAATTAATTTAGAAGCCGTATCATGGATAAAAGAAATTGCTCAATCTTTACAGAAAGGTTACGTACTCACCATCGACTATGGGTCATTATCACCTGAATTATACAACAGCCGTCGGAGTTGCGGTACCCTCTTATGTTATTATAAACATCAAAAAAACGACAATCCTTATCAATTTGTCGGGCAACAAGACATTACAACACATATAAACTTTTCTGCGCTATCGTATTGGGGTTCACAATTCGGAATGGATTGTTGTGGAATTGTGGACCAAGCGCAATTTTTATTGGCGTTGGGTATTAAAGAATATCAAAATTCAGCTTTAAGTGCTAATCCTGATAATCTGGTATTGGCCATGCAGGAATCAATGATTAACTACCGATTATTGATCGATATGGGAATGAAATTCAAAGTGTTAATACAACAAAAAGGAATCCCTGAATATCCATTATCAGGTCTGAAACTTTCCAATTCTTCAAGAGCTCTTTTTAGTTAAGAACGATACGACAATTTAATTTCAATTAAATAAAGAATAAAAAAATAGAATGCCACAAATTTAATCAACCGTTATTTCCAGCTATCTTTCACCAGTGAAATTCACTTAATTCTTCTGAAAATAAAAATACAATAAAGCAATCTTAGGCACAGCAGTCCGGAACATAACGATTCCCACTCCGATACGCGCTGAGCATTTGGGAAATAAAAAGCATTTGGAAAAATTATAAAATCTTTCAAGCCGCAAATTTTTCAATCTTTAAATTAAAACCTATATTTGCTTTCGAATAAATTTCTATGGAACAATTTGTTGTATCGGCTCGTAAATATCGTCCTCAAACATTTAAAGATGTTGTAGGACAAAAAGCCATTACCAATACTTTGTTGAATGCCATAGAAAGCAATCACCTTGCTTCTGCCCTATTATTCACGGGACCTCGTGGGGTTGGTAAAACAACGTGCGCCCGTATTCTGGCCCGAAAAATAAATCAGCCAGGATATGATGATCCCAATGAAGATTTTGCCTTTAATGTTTTCGAATTAGATGCTGCTTCCAACAATTCTGTTGATGATATCAGGAATTTAATTGACCAAGTCCGTATTCCGCCACAAACGGGACAGTACAAAGTATATATTATTGACGAGGTCCACATGTTGTCTTCGGCAGCTTTTAATGCTTTCTTAAAGACATTAGAAGAACCGCCAAAACATGCCATTTTTATACTAGCAACGACCGAAAAGCATAAAATTATTCCAACGATACTTTCTCGTTGTCAGATATTTGATTTCAAAAGAATTACCGTAAAAGATGCCAAAGAGCATCTTGCCGAAGTTGCCACCAGTCAAGGTGTCAATTTTGAAGATGATGCTTTACATATCATTGCTCAAAAAGCAGATGGAGCGATGCGTGATGCTTTATCTATTTTTGACAGAGTAGTTTCTTTTTGTGGAAAAGATTTAACACGTCAGGCAGTTACAGAAAACTTAAATGTTTTGGATTACGAGACCTACATTAATGTAACTGATTTGATTCTGGAAAATAAAATTCCAGACCTATTAATTGCTTTCAACGAAATTCTTGCCAAAGGATTTGATGCACATCATTTTGTATCCGGATTAGCATCTCATTTTAGAGATTTATTAGTTTCTAAAACACCTGCTACTTTATCCTTATTAGAAGTTGGGGAACAAGCACAACAAATGTATGGTGTGCAAGCACAAAAATGCAGCCAAGACTTTCTTTTAAAAGGAATAGAAATTGCAAATGATTGTGATTTAAAATACAAACTGAGCCAGAATCAACGCCTTCTTGTTGAACTATGCCTGATGCAACTTGCCTCTATCACTTTTGATGGAGAAAAAAAAAAGTTGAGCAATTTATAATTCCTCCTACTTATTTTAGAAAGAACGATTACTCGATAGTCGACTCCAGCGCAAGTGAACAAGCGAAGCAAAACCCAACAGCTAAAGAAATTAGTCTAACTCCTCCAGCAGTAGAAACAATTCAAGAAAAAGAACAGGAAACTTTTGTTAGTGCTCCTTCAACTCCAGTTCCTACTGTTAAAGTCAAAATTGCTATTCCAGAATCCAATGAACCAAAGGTTTCCGCTTTTTCATTATCGAGTATTCGTGCCAAAAAAGCATTAGAAGAAAGTAACAAAGGAATAGTAAAAGAAGTACTTCATTTACCAACCGAAACTTTTACCGAAACGGAAATGTTAGTGCATTGGAATAAATATGCACAGCGTTTAGGGGACAAAGGGTATAAAATCATGGAATCTTTATTACTCATCAACGACCCTAAATTAAATGGAACCGCAATCTCAATTGAATTACCAAATGAAGGTTCTAAATTAGATTTTGAAAAAGAATTAAATGGGCTTTTAGGACATTTGAAAGGTCATTTACACAATCATGATATTACTATAGAAGTTATTGTAAATGAAAGTGTAGAAAGTAAAAGAAACTTCAATGACCAAGACCGATACAACAGGCTTCTTGAAATAAATCCAAACATTGAACTCTTACGAACAACATTTGGATTAGATTTGGATGCATAATATCATGCGATACGAGTTAGGTCATTTCATTAGAATTGATAACTTTTTCAATTCTTTTATCAGGTATAAGCCATATCATTGCCACTATAACATAAATAGAAGCAGCTACGATTTCATAAAAAAAAGAAATGACTATTGCGCTAAAGTATAAAAGGTTAGAAATATTTCCTTTAAAATTTTTCCCAACTGCTTTTGCCAATATTGAATTTTCTCCTTCACTGGATATAATTATTTTTTGAAGCAACCAAAAAGCAATTGCTGCGAAAAAAAGAATTACTCCGTACAATGTAATGGTAGCTTTGGCAAAATTATGTTCTCCCATCCATCCCGTAGAAACGGGAATTAATGACAGCCAAAATAACAAATGAAGATTTGCCCAAAGAATTTTACCATTTACTTTAGTAACACTTTGCAGCATATGATGATGATTATTCCAGTATATGCCTACATATACAAAACTTAATATGTAACTGATAAATTTAGGAAACAAAAATTGCAGATCGCTAAAATTTTCTCCTTCCGGAACTTTTATATCCAGTATCATAATAGTAATTATGATAGCCAAAACACCATCACTAAATGCTTCTAATCTGTTTTTATTCATATAGATAAATTATATCTTACCGTAATACATAGCTTTTACAATACCATCTGAAAGCCCAATTTTTGGCACATAAATATTTCTTGCTCCACTCCACTTCATTGCATTAAGATAAATTCTGGTCGCTGGAAGAATTACATCGGCACGATCCGGATTTAATCCTAATTCTGAAATTCTCTGTTCATAAGAAAGTGAATTCAAGAAAGCATATTGAGAATTCATGTAAATGTAAGACAAAGGCTTTTCTTGTATTTTGCCTGACATTTTGAAGATTTTATTAATATTTCCACCAGAACCAATCAAAGTAACTTCATCATATTCTTGCGTATTTGTCTTTATCCATTTCTCAATTTCATCCCAAACCACATCGCAAACCATATCATTCAGCAAGCGCACTGTCCCTGCCTTGAATGATCTTGAATTTATCATTTTACCATTGGAAAATAAGGTAAATTCAGTACTTCCACCGCCAACATCCACAAAAAGATAGGTCTGATCTGTTTTTAACAAATGATGCAAATCAGTTGAAGCAATGATTGCCGCCTCCTTTTTTCCATCAATGATTTCTATTTTAATATCCGCTTTTTTCTTGATTAATGCTACAACTTCCTTACCGTTGTAGGCTTCGCGCATCGCCGAAGTTGCAAATGCCATATAGCGTTCCACCTTATGTACTTTCATTAATAGATTGAATGCTTTCATGGCATCACACATCCTTTCCATATTCTCTTGAGAAATTTCACCTACTGTAAAAGCATCTTGTCCCAAACGAATTGGTACACGTACAAGAGAACTTTTATTGAATTGGGGTTCTTTTCCATCTTGCTCAACAATATTTACAACCAGTAAACGCATCGCATTTGAACCGATATCTATTGCAGCATATTTTTTTAATTTAATCATTCTTAATCTAAGATTTGAATTTAGTTTCTTATTTTATTCGAGGACAATAGCAAATATGAAACCACTTTTTAAACAATTTCTTCTAAAACGTCAATTTTATTTCGATAATATTTATACGTCTCTAATTGGGCTCTAAAAATTGGATTATGATTTCTTACCCTGTATTTATTATCTAATTTATAAGAATGATATCTCGCTTTTACATTTCCTTTCCAACCTAAATCGAAATTATCTATGAGTTCATTTTTAATTTCCTGATCATAAATTGGACAAGTAACTTCGACACGACCATCGAGATTTCTTGTCATAAAATCAGCTGAAGAAATGTAAACTTCTGTTTGTCCGGCATTCCCAAAAATATAAACTCTGGAATGTTCCAGATAATTATCTACAATACTTATTGCTTCTATGTTTTCACTCATCCCAGGAATTCCAGGTATCAATGAACAAATACCTCTGATTTCCAATTGTATTTTTACTCCCGCATTACTGGCTTCATATAATTTATCAATCATTTTAAAATCTGATAAACTATTCATTTTTAACTTTATATGCGTTTTTCTACCTGCTGAAGCATGCAAAATTTCTCTATCGATCAGTTTATAAAATCTAGTTCGGGTGTAATGAGGAGAAACAATAAGATGTTTGTATCGATGAACTCTATAATTAATATCGAAAAATTCGAAAATTTTTGTGATGTCTTTTAAAATTTGTTGGTGACTTGTAAATAGAGTAACATCAGTATACACTTTTGCTGTCGATTCATTAAAATTCCCTGTAGAAATAAAACCATATCTCTTAATTTTATCGTTTTCAGTTCTCTCAATAACACAAATTTTACTGTGGACTTTTAGCCCTTTTATTCCGAAAATAAGTTCAATGCCTTCCGTTTTCATTTGCTCCGCATATGAAATATTAGAAGCTTCATCAAAACGAGCTTGCAATTCGATTTGAACAGTTACTTTTTTCCCGTTTTTGGCAGCATTTATAAGTGAACTTATAATTTGAGAATTTTTTGCCAATCGGTATAATGTGATTTTTATGGAAGTTACTTTTGGGTCAAGAGCTGCTTCCCGCAAAAATTTAGTGAGATAAGAAAAAGACTGATAAGGTGCGTTTAACAAATAATCTTTGGTACTGATTTTTTCCAATATACTTCCTTCAAGACTTAATCCAGGAATCGGCAAAGGTTCGTTTGTTTGATACAATAAATCGAACCTGCCAAGATTTGGAAAATTCATATAATCACGTCTGTTGTGATACCTACCACCGGGAATAATACTGTCGGTAGTAACAATTTTCATTTTATCGAGGAAAAATTGAAGCGTATCTTTTTCTATTAACTGATCATAGATAAACCGAACAGGCTCCCCTATTCTCCTATCTTTTACGCTTGTAGAAATTTTTTCGATCATACTTTTACTCAAATCACTATCGATGTCTAATTGCGCATCTCTGGTGATTTTTATCATATGTGCGGAAACGCTTTGGTAATCGAAAATATTAAAGATACTTTTCAAATTATGTCTTATAACGTCATCCAGTAGGATTACGTATTGCTTTTCATTACTAGAAGGTAAAACAACAAATCGATTAATTGTTTTTGGAATTTCAATAACTGCATATCGCACTTCTGCGGTTTCATTCATAACCAATTTTACAGCCAAATATCCTAAAGTATCTTTCAACAAAGGAAATTCTGCTAAATCATTCAGTATTATGGTTACTAACTCGGGACTTAATTTCTGAATAAAAAAGTCTTTTAAATAATTTTCCTGTTCTCTGGAAATTTCATTTTCATTAATAATGAATATGTTTTCTGTCTCAAGTTTGGTTTCGATAATGTTCAAAATTCGGAGACTTTCGGATTGTTGCTGAATTACTATCTCTGTAATATCCTTCACTAATTGTTGCGCCGAAATACCACCAAGATATTTCTCTCCTGATATTCCTGAAAGGCTTAATCTTCTGATAGCGGCAAAACGAACTCTGAAAAACTCATCCATATTATTCGAAAAAATACCTAAAAATCGTAATCTGTCCAATAACGGTACCGAATCATCCGCGGCTTCCTGTAAAACTCTTGCATTGAACGCTAACCAACTTTTTTCTCTATCAATATATTTATGTTCTGACACTTTATTTATTTTAAATCTTTGGGAAATATTACTTTTTTAGTTTTGCCCTTTTTAATGCTATCCCAGTTGTCTGTATCAAATTTTAAAGACACAAACCCGGCTGTAGGAACATTATTAATAAATGCATCTCCAAATTTATTAACAAAATTTGTAATAGCCTCATTATGTCCGAAAAGAATAACACTTTCTATACCATTATCGCACGATTTGATAACTTTTTCCAGTTTATTTTCATCAAAAGTATAAAGTGCGTCTTTATAATCAATACATTCGATGGGATATGATATATTTTGAGCAAAAATCAGTGCTGTTTCTAAAGCTCTTTCTGCCGTGCTGCTCCACATCACATATGACTTCGGAATAAAATCTTTTACGTGAGAAGCTACCAGATGGGCATCTTTCATTCCCTTATGCGTCAACGGACGATCTTTATCATGCAACGGAGCATCCCAACTTGATTTTGCGTGCCGTATTAATATTAAATTTTTCATACTTACAAGTTTTTATTCATCAATGCCATCGGATCCAATTATTAGAGATTACAAATTACAAAATATTTTTCAAACCTACTTTTTATTCAAACACAAATAATGGAAATAAAACTAGTTTATGATAACTAATCTTATAAAAAAACATAATAAAAACGTTTTAATAATTCATATTAACATACGATTATTCTTATAAAAAAATAACTAAACATCCATGTAATCAATATTTTAAGAATTTTCTCTTATTTTTTTTTGTTAATATTAATTTAAAATATAGATTTGAAATGTTAAAATTTTATTTAAAAAAAACAGAAACACTATAAAAAGAAATTTAAATTCTCTTAAAAAAGGCTGATAACTAGCATTTTTTATTTTTTTTAACAAGAAATGTCGTTTCAACGAGTATTTAGGTAATTGGTAGAAAAAAAAAATTTAATCAAATCATTCTAGCTAGTTTAGCATAAAAATACTGGGATTTTACTACAAAAACGGTCAATTTAAATAAATATTTAGTTTTTTGTCCCAAATAAATTAAACAAGAAATCATGAAAAAAATTACTTTTTTTAGATTCGTTTCTTCATTAATGTTGTTGCTTACGACTACATTTTTTGATTTAGGTAACGTTTATGCACAAATTACAACTGGCGATGCTTGTATCAGTATTACCAATTGTCCAGCTAACCAAACCAAATGTGCAGATGCGGTCGTTGGAGGTCAGTCTGGCGCTTATTTTACTTGGGATGCCCCTAATGTTACCCAAACTTGCTCTGGTGGAAATCAGAATGCCAGTTTCGAAATGTTATTTGAATTAAATGAGTCTCTTTTAAAGGCTAACTGTTGGAAATTTAATTATATACAAAGAGTTGGAGGCAGCGGTGGACATATTAAGTTGTTTTCAGGCAATGATGGCGATAACTCACATGATTCAAAAATCAGTACTCCATACTTAACAATCGAAGACGATACAAATGCATCTATAAATGTAACTTATGATGGTTCAAATCCTTATACCGTTCAACTGATTTTAGTTGGGGATGGTACACCATCCCGTCCTGACATACCGTTAGCTACCCAACAAGTAACTTCTACTACCAGTACCTATAGCTGGGCCACTAATTTTGATGTAGGAACTGGTTCTTCTACCCATTTAACTGGAGTTTACAGGCTTCAATTTGTTTTTCATTATACTGGTAATAAACCTAGTAATGCAAATAAAGGGGATACAATTATTGCTGTTAAGGCTTTTTTAAACGATACAGGTTGTTCTGCAGGTGTCGACTTTACAGTTACAGCTCCAACCCCTGGTTTCTATACTGTTGGTTCTCATGATTTGCAATATGTTGCTACATATTTCGGATCTACTGGAACAAAAACAAAAACTTGTTCATTTAACGTTACAGTATACGATTTACCAACAGCAGCTATAACCGGAACATTAAATTCATGTTTATCAACTACTTTAACTGCCAATACAAATGCCGCCTCTCCAAGTTATGTTTGGTATAAAGACAATTTAATTATCAGCGGCCAAACAGCATCAACACTTATTGTTACAGCAAATGGAAATTATAAAGTAAAAATAAAAAATGGAATAACTTCATGTGAGCAGACTTCTGCTGCATCTACAGTTAACGTTGAGGACACTACTGCCCCTGTGATTACTTGTCCTGCAGATTTCAATACTGGAACTAACACAGCTTGTACTTATGTTGGTGCCATCGGTGCTGCAACTGCAACTGACAATTGTGATACTTCTGTTACCATAACCAATAATGCGCCTGCTGCTTTCCCGATTGGACAAACAATCGTTACATGGACTGCTACAGATCATGCCGGTAAATTTGCGACTTGTACTCAAAAAGTAATGATTACTGATACCACCAAACCGGTAGTTCCTGTTTTGGCTGATGTAACTGGACAATGTAGCGCTACCGCTACTGCTCCTGTAACTACTGATAATTGTTCCGGTACAATCACCGGAACAACATCAGATGCTTTAACTTATTCTACTCAGGGAACGCACACCATCACTTGGACATTCACTGATGCTGTTGGAAATGCTTCTACCACTACCCAAAATGTAGTGATCACTGATACCACCAAACCGGTAGTTCCTGTTTTGGCTGATGTAACTGGACAATGTAGCGCTACCGCTACTGCTCCTGTAACTACTGATAATTGTTCCGGTACAATCACCGGAACAACATC
This sequence comes from Flavobacterium kochi, assembly GCF_048286715.1. NCBI lineage: Bacteria > Pseudomonadati > Bacteroidota > Flavobacteriia > Flavobacteriales > Flavobacteriaceae > Flavobacterium > Flavobacterium kochi. The sequence continues at coordinate 631 of NZ_JBLVPW010000033.1, read as the reverse complement.
AGATGCTTTAACTTATTCTACTCAGGGAACGCACACCATCACTTGGACATTCACTGATGCTGTTGGAAATGCTTCTACCACTACCCAAAATGTAGTAATTACCGATACCACCAAACCGGTAGTTCCTGTTTTGGCTGATGTAACTGGACAATGTAGCGCTACCGCTACTGCTCCTGTAACTACAGATAATTGTTCCGGTACAATTACCGGAACAACATCAGATGCTTTAACTTATTCTACTCAGGGAACACACACCATCACTTGGACATTCACCGATGCAGTTGGAAATGCTTCCACTGCTACCCAAAAAGTAGTAATTACCGATACTACCAAACCGGTAGTTCCTGTTTTGGCTGATGTAACTGGACAATGCAGCGCTACCGCTACTGCTCCTGTAACTACAGATAATTGTTCTGGTACAATTACCGGAACAACATCAGATGCTTTAACTTATGCGACTCAAGGAACGCACACCATCACTTGGACATTCACCGATGCAGTTGGAAATGCTTCCACTGCTACCCAAAATGTAGTAATTACCGATACCACCAAACCGGTAGTTCCTGTTTTGGCTGATGTAACTGGACAATGTAGCGCTACCGCTACTGCTCCTGTAACTACAGATAATTGT